>JBBSVP010000078.1:0-11570 GCA_038046745.1 Candidatus Hydrothermarchaeota archaeon | reverse complement strand
CGCCCTGAAGGAGGAGGACGTGGAGATCCTCTCTCCCAATGAGCTCAAGAGCGCGTTGGACTGGGCCGAGGTGGCGGTGGATGCCCTCCTGGGGACCGGGATGGTAGGGATCTTGAGAGATCCCTACCGCACCGCTGTTGCGCTCATGAACGCCTCGAGGGCCTACAAGATCTCCGTGGACGTCCCTTCAGGCCTGGACGAGAAGGGTGGCGGGGAGTGCGTGAGGGCGGACCTGGTCGTCGCCCTCCACAGGGCCAAGATGGGGCTCGAGAGGTTTGAGACTATGGTGAGGGAAATAGGAATCCCCCCGGAGGCGGAGCTTTATATGGGGCCCGGGGACCTGGTGATGAACCTCTGGAAGAGGACCGCCGAGTCCCACAAGGGGGATCATGGCCGCGTCCTGGTGCTGGGCGGATCCGACCTCTACCACGGCGCCCCTGTCCTCAGCGCGATGGGAGCGCTCTACAGCGGGGCCGATATAGTCTATCTCATGGTGCCGGATGCGAACTACGATGTGAGCAGGACCTATCTCCCGGACCTCATCGTGCGGAAGTACCCCGGCGCCTGGTTCAATGAAGCAGGCGTGAAGCCTATGCTGGAGCTGGCAGAGAACTGCGACGCCGTGGTCGTGGGCCCCGGCTTGGGCCCCAGGAGCGAGAGCGCCGAAGCGGTCCTGGAATTTTTGGCGAGGCTCGAGAGGCCCGTGGTCGTAGACGCGGAAGCGCTGAAAGCGCTGAAGGGCCGCCAGGACCTCCTGGGGCGTAGCGAAGCCGTCCTCACCCCCCACCCGGGGGAGTTCCTGGCCCTTACCGGGGAGGAGCTACCGGGAGACTCGGAGGGGAGGAAAAGGGCCGTGGCGAGATGGGCAGGGGTTTATAAGGCGGCCATCCTCCTCAAGTCCCCCGTGGACGTCATAGCAGCCCCCGATGGGAGGGTGAGGCTCAATGCCACCGGGAACCCTGGGATGACAGTGGGCGGGACCGGGGATGTCCTGGCAGGCCTGGTGGGGGGGTTCGTGGCCCAGGGGCTGGGGCCCTTCGAAGCTGCCGGGTGTGGGGCCTTCCTCAACGGTGCCGCCGGCGATGAGCTGTATAAGCGGAAGGGATATGGCTTCACCGCTTCAGACCTGGCGGTGGAACTCCCTCACACCCTGAAGGGCTTCCTGGACTCATTCGGCACTGATTAGGAACCCAAGGAAGGATAGAGCAACAGCGAAGTACATCACAGCCGTGTACCCGAAGGCCTCTGAGATGAGGCCACCCAGGAGGGGGCCTATGACGGAGGCGATGCTTATGACCGAGTTGAGGATCCCCACGGAGGTCGCCCTCTCCTCGTTCCTCCTGACCAGGAAGAGGAGGGAGCCTACGTAGAGGCAGGACCACGAGGCTGCCAGGAGGAGCTGGATAGGGATGATCTGGCGATAATCGGAAGCGAAGGCGTAGGAGGCGAAGACCACTACCGAGAGGACGACGCCGACGCGCATGAGCTTTACTTCCTCGAAGCGGTCCACGAAGCGCATTATTATGAACTGGGTCCCAGAGTTCGCGAGATATATGATGCCTATCCAGAACTTGGACGCCCCTATGCTCGCAAGGAAGAGGGGGAAGATGGTCCAGACTGAGCTTGCCCCAAGGTGCCTGAGGAAGTAGGTGAAGTAGACCTTGGAGTTCCTCCTGAGGACCGCCCGGGGGAAGATGGGGAGGGAGACCTTGACGGTGGGAACTTCTTTCATCCTGAGGGAGGAGAGGAAGGCTATGAAGAAGAAGAGGGAACTGAGGGCGAATAGCTCGCTGTAAACGGCTATGATTCCGGCCACGACATTCCCGAGGGCCCAGCCCAGGGCCCCCAGGGAGCTGAAGCGCCCCATGCTGCTGCCGGTCTCGAAGGCATAGGCGATGAGGGGTGCCGTGAATATGCCCAGAGTGAATCCGGCCAGGAACCTTATGAGGGTTAAGGAGAGGACGTCCACTGCCAGGACCTGGAGGAGGAATGAGAGTGTGCAGAGCCCCAGACCCAACTGCATGAAGACCCGCCGCCCGAAGATGTCCGAGGCCCTGCTGAAGAGGATAGAGGAGATGAAGATCGCTATCCCGTAGGAGGCCCCTATGATCCCCACCTGGAGGTTGGAAGCACCCAGCTCTCTGGCGAAGAGGGGGATGAAGATGGACGAGGTTATGACAGCAGAGTTGGATAGGAACTGGATGACGTCCGAGCGCATGATTAGGAACTCCCCTTTGGACTTGCGTTGGGGATTAATAAAACTTCACGGCCCCAGCAGAAATGCGTTAGCATGTGAAGAAAATATCATATTTCTAACTTTATTACATAAATTAGTTAATATTTATGTATAGAAAAGCTTATATTATGTTGATACGTTATGTAGGCATAAGGACGGAGAGGATATATACTGATTATCCAAACTCCGTCTACCCCCCTTTATCCATCAACCTATAAATAGGATGCTGGCCATCTCCTATCATGCTCATCCTGGTCTGCGGCTTGCCGGCCACTGGTAAGAGCACCATAGCCAACCGTCTGGCCAGGAGGCTCAACGCCACGCTCCTGAGGACCGATGTGGTGAGGAAGGAGCTCTTCCCGGTGCCAAAATACACCGAGGAGAACAAGGCGCTGATCTATGACGTAACCCTCCTCATAGCCCGATACCTCCTGCGGTCAGGATTGAGGGTAGTCGTAGATGGGACCTTCTACAAGAGGGCCGGGAGAGTCCAGGCCTACAGGCTGGCCGAAGAGACCGGGAAGAGACTTGTGATCGTAGAGTGCGTATGCCCTGACGAAGTGATCCAGGCCAGGATGAGGAGCAGGGCCCTGAGGGAAGGTCTCCCTACCGACGCCGACTACCAGGTCTACCTGAAGATAAAAGGGGAGTTCGAGCCGATCCAGCGGAAGCACATAGTGGTGGACACCAGCAGACCCCAACGGGAGAACCTGGGGGATATATACCGATATGTGGGATTCCAGTAGCTACCCCAGTGCCCTGGCATGCTCCAGGGCCAGGGCAAAATACCTCTTGGCGAGGGCCTCGGCCTCGGTCTTCTCTCCGGCAGGTATGTTGGGGTCATGGAGTTTGAAGCTCGTCACCTTACCCCTCACATAGGCCCTGTAACATTTATAGAAGGGGAGGAGGGCCAGAAGACCGCAGTCTCCGGAGTACTCAACATACCTATCTATAAAATGCTCTGCCAGATCCGCCCGCCCATGGAACTCGAGGTCCATGGTCAGGAAAGCCACCTCCGCGGCCACATCGGAGCAGGAGAAGGCCTTGTTGAACTCGATGGCGTCGAAGATATGGATCCCATCGAGGATGAATATATTGCCAGAGTGGAGATCACCGTGGCACTCCCTTACCTTCCCCTGCCTCACCCTCTCCGAGAAGCGCCCTGCTTCCCTCTCTATGAAGCCCAGGGCCTCTGCCTCCAGGTAGTCAAAGTCCCCAATGTCTATCAAAGTCCCCTTGAGGGACCTGGTCTGGTCGAAGTTCTCCACCCAGTTGTGCCTTATCTGATCTACGGAGCCGTACTCGTCCACTCCGGCCCCTGATCTGGCCCTCTCATGGAACTCCGACAGCCTCTTGGCTATGGTGTCTATATGCCTCTCAGTCACTTCCTTCCTCTCGAGGAGCCCGGACATCATCGCGGTCTGAGGGAGCTCCCGCATCTTGACCGCATACTCCAGGACCTCCCCTTCTCCACCTACTCTGATCCTCCCATCGGCCCCCCTGCTTATGGGCACTACCCCCAAGTAGAGGTCCGGGCTGATGGCAGAGTTGATCCTGACCTCCTCCTCGCAGTAAAACCGCCTCTTCTCCAGGGTTGTGAAGTCCAAGAAGCCGAAGTTTACCGGTTTCTTTATCTTGTAGGCGTGTCTGCCTGTGAGGAAGACGAAGGAGATGTGGGTCTGAATGAGCCTGATCTCCTCCGCCCCCTCGCCGTAAGCCCTGGGATCCAGGAGGGCGGAGACTACCTCTTCCGTGGCCATGGGATGGGATCGCGCTGGAAACTTATAATCCTTCCGGAGTGAGTGGGAGCGCCGAGGAAGGGATTTGAACCCCTGCTCTCCCGAAGGAGAACCAGATCTCGAATCTGGCGCCTTTCCGGGCTAGGCTACCTCGGCCCGTTACCATGTTGGAGGACGGTTATATAACTCTTTTTTTATTACCAAAAATCTTTCAAACTGTAAACATTGTTGTAAGAAATATATATTATATAAAATATATTTTAGATAATATAAGTTATTACAATAATCATTTCAAATTGCAAAGTTTCTTGTAAGAAAAGTTTAAATAGCGTTGCAGATACAAGCAGGAAATGCTGGGGAGTCGTTATTCTTCATGGATAATAGTAGGAGGTAGAGTATGGCCAAGTACAAGGTGAAGTTACTTAAGGAGGGGAAGGAGATCGAGGTGGACGAGAACGAGTACATCCTCGACGCTGCCGAGAGGAACGGGATAGATATCGAGGGCAACTGCCGCGTGGGCACCTGCATGACCTGCGTCTCGAAGCTCCACTCCGGCAAGGTCGACCAGTCAGAGCAGGAGGGGCTGAGCGATGACGAGGTGGCCCAGGGCTTTATCCTCGTCTGCGTGGCGAAGCCCAAATCGGACTGCGTCGTGGAGACGGGCGTGGAGCCCTGAACTCCGCGCCACCCACCAGATCTTTAGAAATGTAAACATTTCTGCAGATTCATCACAGAAAGGGCCCAAAACGGCGTTCTGGCATGTAGCGGGATACCTCTTTGCTGACACCCTCATCCCACAGGGCTCGAGAAGAGCTTTTTACCCTGAGAATCCCCTAATATAAGTAACCTTCGGTCTACCGATGGTTACTAACTTTCAAGGAGAACGGGTTCCTGTCTCCGCCCGTGGTTCCTTGCGCTGGCCTTCAGCCTCCGTTGGACGGCGTTGAAGGTCTCGATGTCTATGATTGCTCGGTGCCCCCGCCTCTCGCGCCCACCGTCCCACCGGACGTAGCCGCAGTAGAGGGGGTTCTTGAGGATCGCTGCCACCGTTTTCTTGTACCACTGCTTCCCGGTCTTGGATAATACGCCCTGGGCGTTCAGCCCTTCTACAATGCCGGAGATGGTAGCCCCCCCAAGATAGAGGCTGTAGATCTTCTCCACGACCTCGGCCTCCCCTTTCTTTATCGTCAGCCGGCCCCCCTCGTAATCGTAACCGTAAGGGTGGGGGAACCCCAGGTACGGGCTCCTCTCGGGGTCCAAGCGCTCCAGGGGCGTCTGGGCCTTCTGCTTCATCCCGGCGTAGACCCTCTCCCCTATCTGCTCGCTCTCCAGCTGGGCGATGCGCTGGATTATATCGACTACGAACCTCCCCATGGCCGTGCTGGTATCGAGGGACTCCGTCATGCTTACGAACTCCTTCTCGGCCTTGCGGAGCCCGTCCATCATCTCCATGAAGTTCTTCGAGTTGCGGTGGATCCGGTCCATCTTCATGACCAGGAGGACGTCCCAGTGGTCCATCTCTTCCATCATCGCCCTGTAGGCCGGGCGTTTTATATCGCGGCCAGAATATCCGTCTTCCACGTATTCCTTGTAGACCGTCCACTCCCGGGCCTGGCAGTAAGAGCGGAGCCTCTCGATCTGGGCACCCAGGGAGAAGCCCTCTTTGGCCTGGTCCTCTGTTGAGACCCTGGCATAGAGGGCTACCCTGCTCACGCCCCCGTCCTTCAAGCCCCCGCCCCCTTTAGAGCGGCCTCAATCTCCCCCATGGAGGAGATGAGATCGGCCTTCATCTTTCTGCCTTCCTCGCCCTTGGGTCTCAGGCGATGGATGAGGGACCTGTATCTGCCCAGGAGCCTTGGATACTTCCTCAGCTCCTTCCTGGCGGGCCTCTTCCTCCGGACCTGCTGGAGGATCGCCCCCAGAGCGTCCCTGTAATGGACCAACTTCGCGTCAGCAGGCCTCGCCTTGGAGCCCTTCCTGCTCTTCTCCTCTTCTCTCGCCCCCTTGCCGTCCAGGAGGGCGCAGAACCGCTCCAAGAGGGCGGCCATCTCCCGCCCCCGGGGGGTAAGGGTTATATACCTCACCCTCCCCTGCTTGGAGGCCTCTACGACCCCGGCCTCCTCCATGGTCCTGATGAGGTTGAAAGTGTGGGCGTAGGCCCCCTTCGTCCCTTCCGCCACCTCCGTGACGTACTGCCCTTCCCTCCCGGCCAGGGCCAGGAGGATCGCCTTCCCCTTTTCCTGAAAGAATATGTCCTTCATCGTTCTCTTATATTATATTTTATATATTATAAATGATATAATACCAGGATATAAAGCTTTCCCTTTACAAAAATGTTTTACGATATGGAGATGGGCTTCGAGTAAGTATATAAATATCCATCGGCAGAGTAGGGCTTGGGGTTCCCCATGCGCAAGGTCAAGGATGCCATGACGAAGAACGTCAAGACCGTCTGCCCCTCCGCCACCATGGCCGAGGCGGCGCGGCTGATGAAGAAGGACCGGATAGGGTGCCTCGTGGTAACGGAGGGCGAGGGGCCCGTTGGGATAATAACCGAGAGGGACCTGGCCTTCAAGATCATAGCCGAGGAACGTCCCCTCGGCACCACCGTAGGGGAGGTCATGACCCGGGACTTGAAGACCGTGGACAAGGAGAAGAGCCTCAGAGACGCAGCAAAGATCATGGCGGCCCACCTCATAAGGAGGCTCCCGGTGGTGGAGGAGGGACGGCTGATAGGGATAATAACCCTCGATGATATCATGAAGGTCGAGAAGATGGGTGAGGACACCCAGATGTACTCATTCTCCTGATTTGGACAGGACCAGGGTGGCGCCCTTCACCTCAGGCAGGTCCAGGATCTCCACCCTCGCCCCCTTGCTCAAGACCTCCCGCCGCACCTCCTTTACGTGCCTTGGGAGTATCTCGAACCTCTTGCCGCCCATCTCGAAAACGAATCTTCCCTCCCTCAGCCCCTCCGCCAGGGCCTCCTTCTGCCCCTTTATGTACTCCACCACCTTCCGAGCGTCCCCCTTGAACTCGGGGCCGAACGTGGTGTAGTCGGGCACCACCTCCAGGACACGCTCCTCCGCCGGGAAGGGGCCCCTCTCCACCGTCAGCCTCTTCACCCTCAGGGTCCCCTCGATGGTCCGGCGGGCGAGCTCCACGGCCTTGGCGGCATCGCCGTCGGCATAGAAGGAGAGCTCCTCCAGTTCGTGATTGAGGGGGAGTCCCTTCTCTGCTTTGTACCTTCTCACCCGGGTTATCACTCCATTGACTATGGCTCCCAGGCGCTCCGCCTCCTCGCTGATATGCCTGTCCTCCGCCTCTGGCCACGCCACCCTATGGATGGACCCCCCCGCCGGGTAAAAGGCGGAGTAAACTTCTTCGGCAACGTGAGGAGTGTACGGAGCCAGGAGCTGCAGGGACTGGGCCACGGCCTTCATGAGGGTATAGACAGCAGCCTCCCTGGACTCCTCGCCATAGACCTCGGGGCTGTAGAGGCGGTGCTTTATCTCCTCTATGTATACATCACAGAGGTCGTGCCAGACGAAGTCGTAGATCTCGGGCAAAGCCCTGTCGAACCTGTACTCTTCGAGGTATGCCGCCACCCTGGAGGTGAGGGTGTTGAGCCTGTGGAGGATCCAGCGGTCCTGGAGATCCAGCTCCTTCGGTTCCCTCCCGACGGCTCTGCTGTCAACAGCGGCGAACCTCGCGGCGTTCCAGAGCTTCCTGATGAAGCGGTTGCCGAACTTCACGTCCTTCTCGTTGAAGGGGATGTCGGAGCCTATGGTCCCCCCCATGGCAGCCCAGAGCCTGACGGCGTCGGCGCCGTACCTGGCCACGAGGTCGTCGGGCTCCACCACGTTCCCCAGGGACTTGGACATCTTCCTCCCGTCCTCTGCCAGGACCATGCCGTTGATGAGGAGGTCCTTGAATGGCTCCCTCCCAGTCAGGGCCAGGCATCGGGCCACGGTGTAGAAGGCCCATGTTCTGATGATCTCATGCCCCTGGGGTCTGAGGTCGGCGGGGTAGAGCTTGGCAAACCGCACCATGTCATCGGGCCAGCCTGATATGGTGAGGGGGGTGATGCTGGAGTCCATCCAGGTGTCCAGGACGTCGATCTCCGGGACGAAGTCCTTGGCCCCGCATTGAGGGCATTTGTCCAGGGGGCAGTTCCCTGCGCTGGGGGTGATGGGGAGCTGCTCCTCCCTAGCCAAGATAGCTTCTCCGCAACTCTGGCAGTACCATACCGGGATGGCGGTGGCAAAGATCCTCTGCCGCGAGATCACCCAGTCCCAGGTCATGGACTCCACCCAGGTGGCGAGCCTCTGCTCCATGTGGGGCGGGTGCCAGCACATCCTTTTGGATGCGTCCAGGATCTGGTCCTTCATGGCCTTCACCTCCACGAACCACTGCTTCTCCACCAGGATCTCGATGGGCGTGGCGCACCTCCAGCAGCAGCCGACGCTCTGGGGCAGCCTCTCTCTCTTCAGGAGGAGTCCGGCAGCCTCCAGGTCCCCCAGGATCGCCCTTCGCGACTCCTCTATGCCGAGGCCCTGGTACTTCCCGGCCGCCTCCATCATCTTCCCCTCCCTGTCGATTACCCTTACCACCTCCAGCCCGTGCTTCCTTACCCACTCCACGTCCTGCTTGTCCCCGAAGGTGCAGATCATCACGATACCGGTCCCGAAGGCTGGGTCCACATCCTTATCCGCTATGACCCGAACCTTCCGCCCGAAGAGAGGGACCGTGGCCTCCTTCCCCACGAGGCCTCTGTACCTTTCATCCCCAGGGTTGACGGCCAGGGCCACGCAGGCCGGCAGCAGCTCAGGCCTGGTGGTGGCTATCATGACATGACCCCCCTCCACCTGGAACTGGATGTGGTTGAGGTAAGTCTCCCTCTCCTCGTACTCCACCTCGGCATAGGCTATGGCCGTGGCGCACCGGGGGCACCAGTTGACGGGGTGCTCGCCCCTGTATATCAGCCCCTTCTCATAGAGCTTGAGGAAGGAGTACTGGGTCCGCCTCATGTACTCCGGGTGCATGGTTATGTACTCCCTGGACCAGTCTATGGAGTAGCCCAGGGCCTTCATCTGGTCCCTCATCCTGGCGATGTTCTGCTCCGTCAGCTGGATGCACATCTCCCTGAAGCGCTCCCTCGGGACGTCGCCCTTCTTTATCCCGTGGGTCTCCTCCACCTTCACCTCCGTGGGGAGGCCGTGGCAGTCCCAGCCCTGGGGATAGAGGACGTTGAAGCCCCTCATCCTCTTGTATCTGGCTATGACGTCCATGTAGACCCAGTTGAGGGCGTGCCCAAGGTGCATCCTCCCCGTTGGATAGGGGGGCGGGGTGTCTATGACATAGACCTTCTCCAGGCGGGAGTCGTCGAAACGATAGATCTCCTCTCTCTCCCAGCGCTCCTGGACCCTCTTCTCCACCTGGGCGTGGTCGTACTCTTTAGGGAGCATGCTCTCAGAAATTTAGCTGTGCCTGCTTAAAGGTTTTGCCTCCCCGCGGATACTCTCGCAGGCGACCCCGCCTCCTGCGAAGGTTAGGACCATCCCATCCATGGCTGCGATGGTCTTGACCCCCGTCTCCCGCTCCACTCTCAGGGCCTCGGCCTTCCTCCTCTCTACCATCTTCATCCCGAAGTGATTGAGGACCGCCAGCTCAGGCCCCGCTTCCCTCACCAGTTTTATCACGTCGTCCACGCACAGGTGCCATGGGATCCTCTCTCCAGCCGGGCGTATGACGTTGAAGATGATGGCCCTGGATCCCTTGTAATGATCGGAGAGGCCCTCGTAGTACTCGGTATCGGAGGTGTAGGTTATGACCCCCTCTCCCGTAGAGAACCGGAGGCCCACGGCCGTGGGGTCCGAGTGCCTGGTCGGGATGGCCTCCACCCGCACCTCGTCCACCTGGAAGCCCTTCCCAGGGGTGAGGACCTCCACCCCTGCCAGCTTGGACCTGTGGTACCTGGAGATGGCAGGCCCCACCTCGTCCCTTCCAAAGAGGACTGTTTCGCTGGCCGCCAGGACCCCCTTGACCTTCGTCATCCCTTGGGTCATGGCCTCCAGGAGGATCTCCGCATCAGTGTAGTGGTCAGGGTGGCAGTGGGTAACTATGAGGGCGTCGGTATCCACGGGCGATATCCTTGCCTCCTTCATGCTCACCAGGGCACCCGGCCCAGGGTCTATGTGGATCTTCCGCCCTGCGTGGACCCTGAAGCCCCCTGTCTTGAGCCTCTGGGTTATGGTGACCCACCTGCCGCCCCCTGTCCCTAGGAAGATGATCTCCATGGGCTCACCAGAACCGGGAGGTGAGACCCGAGACCAGGAGCGCCAGGCTCTTGGGGCTTCTGTAGCTTATCGCCCTCAGGTTGTTGGTCCTGTCAGCATCCAGGAGCCACTGCCCCTCGTCCAGGGCTACGTAGAGGGGCCTTCCACGACTGATGAACTCAGCCCTCGCATCCCCCCTCTCCAGCCAGATCCTCTTCGTCTCCTTCCCTTCGGAGGTGTGGAGGGTCACGTCTATGGGCATCTTCACCCCTGCGCCTGGGAGTACCTGAGCTTCAACCCTGTAATTCCCATCCTCTTGGGCGACCCTCACATCGCCGAAGGCGTAGTCCGGTAGGACGGCGGAGTAGAGCCACTCCTGGAAGAACCAACCCAGGTCCTCCCCATAGAGATCTTCGGCCACCTCCTGGAAGTCTTTGATTGTCACCTTCTTGAACGCGTATCTTCTCGCATACTCCTTCATGACCCCTGAGAAGGTCTCCTCACCCACCACAGACCGGAGCATGTGGAGGATATAGGCCCCCTTGCTATATACGACGGCATGATAGAGCCCGGAGTCGTACTCCTCCTGTGTGTATGCTACGGGCGTATCCCCAAGCTCCTGGCTCTTCTTGAGATACTCCTGCCTCTTGTCATCTAAGGAGGTGAGCATCTCCTTCCGCCCATAGGCGTGCTCGATGTATAGGAGGGCAGAGTATGTGGCAAAGCCTTCCACGAGCCAGGTGTTGTACTCGGAGCCCTCTGCGGACGCGGTACGGGTCTTGGCCGGTGCAATGCCGAAAGAGTGGAGGTTCCTCTCCCCATCGGCGAAGGTCACTACCCCCCACCAGTTATGGGCTATCTCGTGGGCCAGGAACTCGGGTCCTCTCTCCCGGTTTATCACGCCCTTGGACAATATGACGAAGCCCGGGTCTCCGTGCCCGCCGAAGAAGGACGCGGGGGCCTCCACCACCCGTAGCCGTTTGTATGGGTAGGAACCGAAGTACGAGGAGTAGAAGCCCATGACCTCTGTAGAGGTGGAGGCACAACTACCAGCCTTCTCAGAGTCCTCAGGGTAGAGATAACAGACGGCCTCCGTCACGGTTGGTGCCCGCTGGCCTTCCCTGGTCCAACTGGTGCCCAGGGATAGATAACTGTCTTCCCTATATCCGCTAAGGACTTGGTGGGCCACCTCCCGGTATCTTCCGAATACTAAGGATATCCCCCTCACAGGTCCCGACCTCCAGGTGTAGACCGCTTGGGGGCCGTCCTCGAAGTCCGTGAGCTCCACGACGAAGATGCCGGTCGCCGGCCGGACCT
>JBBSVP010000077.1:0-5869 GCA_038046745.1 Candidatus Hydrothermarchaeota archaeon | reverse complement strand
CTTCTACACCTCGGCCGGCGAGGCGGTGAAGGCCTTCCCCTACCACGATCTCTTCTTCCCTGCCTACTTCCTGATCCTGGTGATAGAGGTAGCCTCCACCAAGACCCTTGCCTTCAATGGAAAGGAGAGAGAGATGGCGGGGATCGAGGACCTTCTCCAATACTACACCCGGAGGTGCATAAGGGCGGATTTCCTGGAGAATCTATGGAGGGAGGTGGGGGAGAGGTATGTGCCCCATCACGGTACTGGGATCGGCTTTGATCCATCCACCAGGACCTTCAACCTGAAAGGGCTCGATGAGAAATCCAGGATGATAGCATCTGTGGCCATCCTCCTGGACTTCTACAGGAGCCCCGAGGAGGCGGCAAAGGTCACCCCCGAGGTGAGGACCTTAGAGGAGGTCAGGGGAGAGATAAGCACGATATTGGGGGAGAAGGTTCTCCTCCTCCCCGAGGACCTCCGGAAGGGTTTCCGGGAGGAGGCCTACTATCCCGTCCTCCTCCAGCGGGTCCTGAACGAGCTCCTGGAAGAGGTGAAGACTTTTGTGCCCCCTTCGGGGCACGCCTCCATCCTCAAAAAGCTGGCCACGGTAGGGGGGCCCCTCGAGGGGATGGCGCTGGAGGGCGGTAAGATAAAGGTCCCGCCCTCGGTCCTCTTCGGTAGGGAGGCCTTCACAGAGTACTTCAAAGTCTACCTGCGGGCCCTGGGGGAGCTCTTCCCCTTCGAGCACACCCTCCTCAGGGGGCTCATAAAGAAGGAGGTGGAGGAGGTCCTTTCGGCCTACAACTTCACCATGGCGGAGCTCCTGGACATAGTACCAACAGGCCTCCAGGACTTTGATGAGGCTACGGAGGGGGGTCTGGTGAGGACCACTAGCACCCTCCTCCTGGCCGAAGAGACGAAGGCCAAGAGGGCCTTCCTGGACTCTTTCGTGGCCCAGGGCGCAAAGAGCAGGGACACGAACCTCTACGCTACCTCCAGGGTGCCGCCCAGGGAGATTGTCCAGCTCCTGATGCCAGGCGACAGGGGCATAGACCTATATACGGCCGCCCACACCTCGAACCAGATTACGGGCCTCAAGGAGAACGGGTCCATCACCACAGCCCCCCTCAATACAACTCTCCTCCAACATAGCCTGGTGAGGGACGTGAAGAGATTCCCGCGGGAGGTTCACAAGAGGGTCGTCTTGGACGTGTACAGCGACCTCCTCAGGTACCACCGCTGGGAGGAGCTCCTGGAGATCTTATGCCGGCAGCTGGAGGGTTTCAGGAGATGGAACTGCACCCTCATCGTTGCTCTGGATCCCAATGCCCTGAAAGGGGAGGAGTTGGAGGCCTTGAAGAGGAGGTTCGACAACGTCCTCCTCATCTCGGGGAAGGACAGGAAGTCAGGCTCCCTGGCGGTCCTGAAGCTCTACGGGGGCACTCCCCCGCCGCGGTCCGTTTCCCTCCAATAAAATCTCTCCGAATCGAGAAATTTCTTCTCGTTTTTTTGTAATTGATTTAAATTTTATTTCAAATAATTGAAATATACCTCTGGCGCATCTCTATACCCGAGGTGTTCTATGGAAAGTACGCAACTGCTGGGGGTGCTCCTCTTTGGAGCCATAGGCGGGGGGTTGAAGTATATAGACGAGGCCTTCGACGAGGGAGTCTTCTCCAGGGAGGTGGCGGTCCTTCTGGCCCCCCTGGTGGTGGGGCTATGGATCGCCCTCTCAACAATGGACGGGACCTCTGCCACGATCCTCCTGGCGATCCTGGCGGGGGTGGCCGTATGCGGGAAGGTGGACAACAAGGTCTTCCAGGGGGGCGCTCTGGCGCTCGTGGCGGGGCTGTGGCTCAGTGGGAAGCTCCAGGTGCTGTGGCTCCCCTTCGCGGCCCTGACCTTCCTGGGAGTTTTGGACGAGAAGGGAAACGACTATGTGGACGGGCATGAAGCACCCAAGGTGCTGCAGTTCTTCTTCCTCCACCGGTTCTCCATGAAGGTGGGATGTATGGCCCTCTACGGCGCCTCATACCTGGCATGGTACCACGTGGTCGGTTTCCTGGCCTTCGATACCGCCTACGATGCTGTTGGCACCCTTGGGGCGCGGGTGGCGCTCAAGAGAGGGATCAGGAGTGAAGGCCAAGAGAGAGAGGATGCCCCGGAGGCGCTCCCCGGACTCGCCAACTAAGGGCCCAGGGAAGAACGGGTGAAGAGGACCCGCTGGAGGACCGTGAGGTGGGTCAGGATGGCCAGGAGGACCAGGGCCCAGAGGAAGGGGTCCATGCCGCGAACACCCAGGGCTGCCAGGAGGGTGGCAACGAGGAGGATGAGGAGGCGCTCGGCCCGCTCGGCAACGCCCACCTCGCACCTGGGTATCAGGAGCTCGCCCCTGGCCCTGGTGTAGCTCACCAGGAGGCTGCCCGTCAGCACCATGAAGATGAGGAGATAGTAGCGCTCCAGATAGAGCATCAGCCCCAGGAGGATGAGGGAGTCTGAGTACCTGTCCGTCACCGAGTCCAGGAAGCCCCCGAGCTCCGTCACCCGCCCGCTGGCCTTGGCCACCGCCCCGTCCAAGAGGTCTGCCAGGGCAGCCAGGAAGAGGAAGAGGAACGCCATGGGGAGAGCCCCGGAGGCGAAGGCGAGGGTCGCCAGGAGGCTGCACACAAGGCCGAAGGCCGTCACGGCATTCGGGCTCGCCACCTTTGCAAGGACACGGGCCAAGGGCAGGACGATGCGATCGCTGGAGCCCCTCAGCCTGGCGCTGAGCATGATGGTAGTTGTGGGGAATGAGTTTAAATATTATCCTGGTCATCTTAAGTTGGACCGCATGAAGAGAGTGAAGCTCACGGACCTCACCCTCAGGGACGCCCACCAATCCCTCCTGGCAACGAGGATGAGGATGCGGGACATGCTCCCGGTCATCGAGAAGATGGACCAGGTGGGCTTCTTCTCAATGGAGGTGTGGGGCGGGGCCACCTTCGACGCCTGCATCCGGTTCCTGAACGAGGACCCCTGGGAGAGGATAAGGACCTTCAAGCGGCTGATGAAGCGGACGCCCACCCAGATGCTCCTGAGGGGGCAGAACCTCGTCGGCTACAAGCACTACTCCGATGACATCGTCGAGAAGTTCGTAGAGAAGTCGGCGGCCAACGGCGTGGATATATTCCGTATCTTCGATGCCCTCAACGACATAAGGAACATGGAGTGGGCGATAAAGGTGGCCAAGAGGGTTGGGGCCCATGTCCAGGGGGCCGTCTGCTATACCCTGAGCCCGGTCCACTCCATCAAGCTCTATGTGGACATGGCCCGGAGGCTGGAGGGGCTGGAGTGCGACTCCCTCTGCATAAAGGACATGGCCGGGCTGATAACACCCAAGGCCGCCTACGAACTGGTGAAGGCCATCAAGCGGGAGGTGGGCATACCTGTCGATCTCCACTCCCACTGCACCAGCGGGATGGCCCCTGTCAGCTACTACGCAGCCTGCGAGGCGGGGGTCGATATCATCGACACGGCCATCTCCCCCCTCGCCTGGGGCACCTCGCACCCTCCCACGGAGTCCATGGTAGCCGCGCTCCAAGGGACCCCCTACGATAGCGGGATCGAACTCAAAGCCTTCGCAGATATCACGCCCCACTTCAAGGAGGTGAGGAAGAAGTACGCCGGCCTCCTGGATCCCAGGTCCCAGATGGTGGATACCAACGTCCTGTTATACCAGCTCCCTGGGGGGATGCTCTCGAACCTCGTCTCCCAGCTGAAGGAGCAGAAGGCCATGGACAAGTACGAAGAGGTCCTCCGGGAGACCCCCAGGGTGAGGGCAGACCTGGGTTACCCGCCCCTGGTGACCCCCACGAGCCAGATCGTAGGGACCCAGGCGGTCATGAACGTCCTGGTGGGGGAGAGGTACAAGGTAATCTCCCAGGAGGTCAAGGACTACGTGAAGGGACTCTACGGCAGGCCCCCCGGGCAGATAAACGAGGAGTTGAAGATGAAGATCATGGGAGAGGGACCCCCAATCACATGCCGTCCGGCCGATATGCTGGAGCCCCAGCTGGAGAAGCTCAAGGCCGAGGCCGAGAAGCTCAGGATCTTGAAGAAGGAGGAGGACCTCATAACCTACGCTCTCTACCCCTCGGTGGCCGTCAAGTTCCTGAAGGGCGAGGTGAAGGAGGAACCTCTCCCGGCGGCAGAGAAGACCCCAGGGGGAGGCATACCAACGCTCTTCAAGGTGGAAGTGGACGGGGAGCACTACGACGTCAAAGTAGAGCCAGTGGGAGGGTTCGTGGTGGTGCGGGAGGAGAAGAAGACGGCACCGAAGGCGGTGGACGGTGGGGTATTTGCACCCATGCAGGGGGTCCTCCAGAAGCTCAAGGTCAAGGCCGGAGATAAGACGAAGAAAGGCGACGTAGTCGCAGTACTGGAGGCTATGAAGATGCAGAACGATATCAACTCCCCCAGGGATGGTGTGGTGGCGGAGATCATGGTGAGCGAAGGGGCCACCGTGGCCCCCGGCACTCTCCTCATGGTCGTCAAGTGACGCTGGCTGGTCATTACAGGAATAGTTTCCAACGTGAAATATCAAGTGGGCTATACCCAAAAATCTCACATCCAATAATGACCAAGAACGTTAGGCTTCCGAGATATTGGGTAGTTTCGTAACCGTAAGGCGTAGGCCCAGAGATTGCATCACGCAAACGAGGAAGGGCTAACATTCCAGGTTGCGGCACACAGTGGTGGAGACTCGAATTGAGCTCGGGTCTGACGTAAGTTCGATAGTGGTGAAACCTAGCTACGATGCGGTAGTATATCTCCACGTCGAAATCTGTTCGCAGGTTTCGGCGTGGAAAAATCCGGTTGATCCTGCCGGAGGTCACTGCTATTGGGGTTCGACTAAGCCATGCGAGTCCAGAGTGGTTAAGCACTCGGCAGACGGCTCAATAACACGTGGGTAATCTACCCTCAGGACAGGGATAACCCCGGGAAACTGGGGATAATACCTGATAGGTGGAGAGATCTGGAATGCCTCTCCGCCGAAAGCTCCGGCGCCTGAGGATGAGCCTGCGCCCGATTAGGTTGTTGGCGGTGTAACGGACCACCAAGCCATAGATCGGTACGGGCACTGAGAGGTGGAGCCCGGAGATGGGGGCTGAGACACGGCCCCAGGCCCTACGGGGCGCAGCAGGCGCGAAAACTCCGCAATACGCGCAAGCGTGACGGGGGAACCCCAAGTGCCTCATCTTTTTGGTGAGGCTTTTTCAGAGTGTAAACAGCTCTGAGAATAAAAGCGGGGTAAGACCGGTGCCAGCCGCCGCGGTAACACCGGCCGCTCAAGTGGTGACCGCTATTATTGGGCCTAAAGCGTCCGTAGCCTGTTCGGTAAGTCCTTGGGTAAATCCTGCCGTTTAACGGTAGGAATTCTGGGGATACTGCCGGACTCGGGGTCGAGAGAAGTCGGAGGTACTCCGGGGGTAGCGGTGAAATGCTGTAATCCTCGGGGGACCACCAGTGGCGAAGGCGTCCGACTAGAGCGGGCCCGACGGTGAGGGACGAAAGCCAGGGGAGCGAACGGGATTAGATACCCCGGTAGTCCTGGCCGTAAACGCTGTGGGCTAGGTGTTGCATGCTCTACGAGGGCATGCAGTGCCGTAGAGAAGTTGATAAGCCTACCGCCTGGGAAGTACTACCGCAAGGTAGAAACTTAAAGGAATTGGCGGGGGAGCACCACAAGGGGTGAAGTCTGCGGTTCAATTGGATTCAACGCCGGACATCTCACCAGGGGCGACGGCAGAATGAAGGCCAAGCTGACGACTTTGCTGGACGAGCCGAGAGGAGGTGCATGGCCGTCGTCAGCTCGTACCGTGAGGCGTGCGCTTAAGTGCGTTAACGA
>JBBSVP010000076.1:0-3690 GCA_038046745.1 Candidatus Hydrothermarchaeota archaeon | reverse complement strand
GGCACTGTCGGTGTAGCCCGACCGAAATAGCCCAGCAGGAGGATGCCGAGGAGGACGAAGAGCACGACCGCGTTGAGCACGTTACGCTTTAGGCCGAAGATCATCGTCGTTGGCTCAGCACATGGGCGCATATGAGTTCTTTCGCTTTTCACTGTCAAATCTTAATTATAAGTAGTTTTTGAAAAGATTGCTTCCCAGGCCTTGACAAAAGTCGTTTCAGGCCGGCTTCGAGATCAGTATCTCCAGGTCAACCTCTAGGGCCACCACAGGGTATTCCAGCCCGAAGGCCGTCAGGACCCTCGGGTGGAGCTCCCCGAAGTATCCCAGGACCTTCCCTCCTGCCAACACCGAGGCGCACCTGCCTGGGATGAAGGGCGGGTAGTCGTATCTCGTCAGGCCGTACTCCAATCCCAAGTCCCTCAGGAGCCCCTGGGCGAAGGATTTCGCCTCCGTGAAGTTAGCCCTGGGGTGCATGGCGCAGGCCCCCAGCCTCCTCACCCCCATGGCCCCGGTCTCAGCCACGTCGACGGGCAGGACCACGTCCCCGACCTCGAAGACCCGGAGGGGGAGCTCCCGGTGCTTGTTCAGCCTGAGTACCCCCAGGAGCCCCTGGAAGAGGTTCGTCCTTAGAATCGTATGCTCCTCGGAGATGGGGTTCCGTACCTCTATGGAGGTTTCATCGAGCCCCAGCCTCCGGGAGTTGTCCTCAGGGTTGGTGAGGAGGAGGGTCATCACCTCGGTGAAGCCGTAGCCCAGCATCAGTCCCCGGAGGTCCTCGCAGAGGTGCTCCATGGGCTCCTCCCCCCCGACAGTGGGTATGGGTGGAAGGACCTCCGTGAGCCTCCCGTACCCGTAACCAATTGCCGCATCCTCTACCAGGTCTATCTCGTGGAGGATGTCGGTCCTGTAAGACGGGACGAGTACTTCCAGGGCATCCCCCATGGCTCTGCAGCCGAAACCCATCCTCTCCAGAGCTCGGGCTACCTCCTCGGGGCCAATGGCCGCTCCCAGGGTCTTCTGGAGATAGGCAAGCCGTAGCTTCATCTTAGCCGGCCCCAGATCCGGGGTCTCGACCCTGCGCCCAGGATACCTCACCTCCACAGTCCCGATCTCCCACCCTCTCTCGGCGCAGGCCGTGGCCAGGATATTCATAGCTCTGTTCACCGAGGCCTCGTCGGTACCTGTTACCTCTATGAAGAGCTCTTCTGCCGCAGGGGTCACTTTGGTGAGCTCCCCGTTTATGATGGGGGGCATGGATAGCACCCTCCCATCGGCGTCCAGGATCACTGGATATCTTTCCATGCCTGCCAGGGTGGGCCCATATTCCACCCCCTTGGGGTGCCTTTGGAGGACTTCCTCCAGGGTGAGCTCCTCCGCCATGCCCAGGGGCACGAAGCGCGTATCTTTTGGAAGAGAAGTGGTGTACCTGTAGGGAGGTTTGACAGCTGCCGGATCATGGACGCCTATGGCCACCTTCCTCCTCCCCCTCCCCAGGGCCCAGTGGAGGTCCTCCTGGACCTCGATGAGCCCCTGGAGGATTCGCTCCGTCAGCCGTACCCCCGTCACCGCGCAGGCCGCTATATACTTCCTCACCCCCTCCACAGAGGGGTCCACGTCGATGGCGATGCCGGACCTGGCTGGCTTATATTTCTGCAGCCCAGGCCTCATGCCCAGGAAGGCCCTCAGGGCCCTTGCCACCCCTTCGGTGGAGTAGAGGTCCGGCCTGTTTGGGAAGAACTCTATAGCCAGCTCCTCCCCATCCAGCGCGCTCACATCGCACCCGAGCATAGGGACCTTCTCCAGGATCTCCTCCCGGGTGATGGCCACCCCCAGCAGGGCCCGGAGGTCCTCCAGGCTGACCTTTATCACCGGCATGGGACCCTCCTGAGCCAGTCTATATCGCTCATGTAGAGGGCCCTTATGTCTTCCAGCCCCAGGCGGAGCATAGCCAGCCTCTCCAGCCCGAGACCCCAGGCCAGTACCGGATGCTTTATGCCCAGGGGCTCAGTCACCTCCGGGCGGAAGATGCCGGCGCCGCCCAGCTCCAGCCATCCCCCTCTCTCAGGGTAGAAGACCTCCACCTCCAGGGAGGGCTCGGTGTATGGGAAGAAGCTGGGCCTGAACCTCACCTTCTCGAAGCCCATCTTGGCGTAGTACTCCCGCAGGATCCCCAGGAGGTTGGAGAAATTCGCATCACCCATGACAATCCCCTCCACCTGGTGGAACTCGGGGAGGTGCTTGAAGGTGATCTTCTCGTTCCTGAAGACCCTCCCTATGGAGAAGACCTTTATGGGCGGCTCCTTATGGGCGGCCAGGTAACGGATGGTGGCGGCGGTGGTGTGGGTCCTGAGGAGGAGGGCCTCCGCCGCCTTCGGGTCCCAGCGGTAGTTCCAGCCGCGAGAGCCAGTTCCACCGCCGTTCTCGTGGGCCGAGGCCACGGCCCTTACAAGCTCCCCTTCGGGGAGCTTGCCTCTGGAGGGGCGGGAGAGATAGAAGGTGTCCTGCATCTCCCTGGCCGGGTGGTCCTGGGGGACGAAGAGGGCGTCGAAGTTCCAGAAGCCCGACTCCACTAGGGGCCCCTTGATCTCCTGGAAGCCCATCTGGAGGAAGATCCTCCTTATCTCCTGGACCATCCTCCCCAGGGGGTGGAGCTTCGCCGGCAGGGCCTCGGGGGCGAAGGCCTGCACATCGTAGGCCCTATACCTGAGGCCCTTCCAGGACCCGGCCTTGAGGTGCTCGTGGGTGAGTTGCGTGGCCTCCCCCTCTGCCACCTCCAGCCCCTTCTCCGCCAACTTCTGTCCGGCCTCCGTCATGGCAACGGTCTTCCTCGCCCGCTCCTCTATCCGGATGACGTCCTGCCTCTCCTTCAGGAGCTTCAGTCCTTCCAAAAGGCGGGGCTCCAGATCACCAACTACCAGAGGCCCCGCGGAGAGAAGCTCCAGGAGCTCCTCGTCTGGGCTCTTCGAGCCCCCCCTGCCCAGCTCCGTGGGCACTATGCGCCCCATCTCTATCCTGGCGAGGCCCTTCCTCCTCAGCCAGCCCAGGGCTATCTTGGCCCTCTCCTCGCCAAGGAGCTCCATGAGATTCTCTATCCTCAGCTCCCCTCTCTCCATCGCCAGGGCTAAAGCCCTCCGCTCGGGCAGCCCCTCCCTGGTATAGACCCTCCCTTCCTCCCCCAGGTCTATGAGCCCCTCCGTAACCTCCTCGACCGTTATGAGGCCCTTTGGCATGAGCCAGTAGATTGCCCTGCCCACGGAGTTGTAGTCCAGCCCTGTCTCTGAGGCAAGGGCTTCCTGGGTAGCCTCTCGGAGTTTGGAGAGGGCCATGAGGACCTTCCTCTCGTGGGAGTGGAGCTCTTCCATGGTGCCACCAGGTTAGGAGACTGGAGGTGGCGTTATGGGAGGCGTGGGTGGCGGTGCTGGGGCTTCCGGGGCCTTCTTATCCCTGGTCTTCCTCTTCCTGGTCTTCCTCTGGGCCTTGGTCTCCTCAGGCCCTTCCACTGGTCCCTCTTCCCGGGTCTGAGGGGCGGCCCCCTCCTCGTAGTAGAGGATGGAGATGAGGAGGAAGATGGCCGTGAAGACGAGGAAGTAGTCGTAAGAGGATATGTTCTTGGCCACGGTATAGACCGAGGTGAGGCCGAAGACGAGCCCCAGGCCGTCTTGGCCGCCATTGTCAAGGCAGCGCCCAGGG
>JBBSVP010000075.1:0-4803 GCA_038046745.1 Candidatus Hydrothermarchaeota archaeon | reverse complement strand
CTTCTTCCGGTAGAAGGCGTAGAGGCGGTTGAAGAGGATGAACATCCCCTGGGCCGTCTCGGGCCTCAGGTAGCCCACTTTCCTAGAGCCAGGGCCTATGTGGGTCTTGAACATCAGGTTGTAGGACCAGACCTCCCCCAGGGCCCCGCCGCACTCCTGGCACTTTATGGCATTATCCTTTATCAGCCTCTCCAGCTCCTTGTAGGATAAGCCGTCAGTCTTCACCTCCAGAGAGCCATTCACCAAGTGGTCGGCCCTGAAGGCCTCGTGGCACTTCTGGCACTCCACCATGGGGTCAACGAAGTTGCTCACGTGCCCAGAGGCTATGAAGACCTCCTCGGGCCCCACGGTGGGGGAGGATATTTCGAGGAACCCCTCCTGGACGCAGTAGAAGCGCCTCCAGAGATCCTCGATCTTCTTCTTGAGGGTGGCGCCCAGGGGGCCGTAGTCGTAGAAGCCGCTGACGCCGCCGTAGATCTCGTAGGAGGGCCATAGGAAGCCCCTCCTGAGGGCCAGCTCCATCACCTTCTCGTGCCTGTCCATAGACCCGACCGATATGGCTAGGAGCCGAAGGCTCTAAGGAGGCTGATGTCCCTCACAAGCCCTATGATATCCCCATCGGCATCGATGACCGGGATCTGCTCCACCTTCATCCTGGCCATCTTCTTGGCGCACTCCGGTATAGAAGTCTTCTTGGTGGCCGTGATGACGTTCTTGACCATGATGTCCTTCACCTTGAGGTCCGGCAGCTCCAGCCTCTTCTTGGTTATATACATCACGTTCTTGCTGTCCCAACCCCACCTATCACCTTCGGTACCCAGAGAGACCTCGGACTTCTGGGTGGATTCCGTCAGCTGGGTCACCCTGAGGAGGTCGGTATCTGCCAAGATTCCCACCAGTTTGCCCTCGGAGTCGAGGACCGAGAGGGCCCGCCCCCCGGCGAGCCTCATGAGCATGTAGGCCACGCGGAGAGGGGTCTCCTCCCAGACAGCGGCGACCCTCTCCTCCACGTACTTCTCTATAGTCTCTTCCGTCGCCATGGCTGCTATGGCCTTCCAGACGATGTCGCTGACGCTCACTATGCCTATGAGCTCCTTCCCCTTCGCCACGGGCAGGCGGCGGAAGCCCTTCTTCAGGAAGATCCGCGTAGCCTCCAGGACATCCGCCTCCGGGGCTATGGTGACCACACTCCGGGTCATGAGTAGAGCAAGCTGTCCTTCGTCGGGGCGACGGGCAAAGTCGTCCTTCGTGACGACGCCTATCAACTCCTTCGTCCCCTTCTTGACTACCGGAAGACCCGAGACGTTCTTCTTTATTATCAGGTCCAGAGCCTCGGTGGTGCCCCCTGGGACCTCTGCATACAGGACGTCCCGTGTCATTATCTCTTCTATCTTCATTTAGAACCTCCGGATCACTTGCGGACGACCATCACAGGACAGGGGGCTATCTTGATAACCTTCTCGGCCACGCTCCCCAGGAGGAAGCGGTTGAGCCCCGTCCGCCCAGCGGTCCCTACCACTATGAGATCGGTGCCCTCGTCCTCGGCCACCTTGGCTATGTCCTCTGAGGGGATCCCCTCTCTGATGAGGAGCTCGTACTGGATCCCCTGCTCCTTGGCGGTCTTCTCCACGGTAGCCAGAGCCCTCTTCCCCTCCTCCTCCAGGAGGCCCCTCATGCTCTCCCATATGGCCTCCGTGGGGATGCCGGCGAAGGCTGAGATGTCTATGACATAGAGACCGTAGACCTTGGCACCCAGCCCCTTTGCGAGCCCTACGCCATGATATATGGCCGCCGCTGCCGTCTTGGAGCCATCTGTTGGTATCAAAATTTTTTTATACATGTAGGGACCCTCCAATAACATCATCCCCACGGACGATGCACCTTATATCCCCGACATCGTACCTGTGTATAACTGCTAGTATGGGGTCGTATAAATATCTTCCCCTCCTGAACACGATAAAGCTGGCCTCGTTCCCCTCCTCGATGGCGTTGGACCTCAGGCCCAGGATCTTCCTCCCGTTGATGGTAGCTGCCGCCAGGATAAGCCTCCCATCCAGGGTCGGGTCCCTCCCCATCCCCCGGGCCAGCTTGAAGGCGAACTCCGCCTCCCTCAGCATGTTGGGGCTGTTGACCATGACGTTGTCGGTCCCCAGGGCCACCAGGGTCCTCTCCAGGAGCCGGGGGATCTCGGGGAGGCCCACGCCGAGCATGGCATTTGCCCTGGGGCAGAGGACCACAGGCACCCCGGCTCTGGCGACCTTCTCGAGGCTCTCCCTCCCGGCGTTGGTGAGATGGACCAGGAAGTCCGGTCTCAGGCCAAGGGCCTCGTCCACGTCGTCCCTCACCTCCGCGGCGTGGACGGCCAAGAGCTTCTTCCGCCCCTTCACGGCGGCCACGATCCTCTCTATCCCCCCCCTGGGGTAGGCCCTGGGGGTCCTGAGCCCTATGCCGTCGCACTCTGCCAGAAGTTCCTCTACCCCGGAGCCGTCCGGCCTCCCCAGGACCACGCCCTCCCGGCGGGGGTCCATGACCCGGCGGAGGAGCCTCACGCCCTCCAGACCCCCCTCCCGGAAGTCCCCGAAGGCCCCGGTCCCGCACCTCAGCATCCTCCTCATGGACTCCTTCATGCCTGCCGGCACCCTGGCCTTCCCCTCCTCCAGGATTCGTCCCTTCAATCCCCCGGCGCCCACCCGCTCCTCTATCCTTTTGTATGCACCGTAGTCCTGGGCTATGGAGTCCCCCAGATGGACGTGGGCGTTGGTGAAGGTTGGGGATACGATGCCCCTCTTCAGGTCTATCCACCCCCTGGGGCCCTTCCCCTCTCCCACCTCCTTTATGAGGCCGTCCTGCAGGACCAGGAAGCCCTCAGTGGGCTCCAGCTCCTCCCCCAGGAGGATGGTGGCGTTCCCAAGGACCAGCCTCATTCTAGGCCCTCACCAGCGCCCTGAAGTCCACGGCCACGGCCCCCTCCCTATGGACCAGGAGGGGGTTTATATCCAGCTCCAGGACCTCCTCCATCTCTGCCCCGAGCCTTGAGACCCCCTCGATCACCCTGGCCACGGCCTTCGTATCCGAGGGCTCGCCCCTGAAGCCCTCCAGGACCTTCGCCCCCTTCGTCTCCCTCATCATGGCCATGGCCTCCTCCAAGTCTATGGGGGCCACCCTGAAGGCGATGTCCCGCAGGACCTCCACGAAGACCCCTCCGAGGCCGAACATCACCACGGGGCCGAAGTTGGGGTCCCTGGTGAGCCCCACGATCACCTCCCTCCCTGGGGGCTCCATCCTCTGGACCAGGACCTCGCCGTCAAGGCCGAGGGACTCAGCCATCCCGGCTATCCGTTTGTATCCTTCCCTCACATCCTCCTCGGTGCCCAGGCCGAGGATAACCCCGCCCACATCGCTCTTATGGGGGAGTCCGGGGGCCAGGAGCTTCATGGCCACGGGGAGGCCGATCTCGAGAGCGACAGCTACGGCCTCCTCCTCTCCCCTCACCAAGGCATCAGGAGGGGTTGTTATCCCGTACGCCCTCAGGAGGTCGATCAACTCCTTCCAACCCATGGGCCTACTCCCAGCCATAGACCCTCCCGTAGTCCACCAGCGCCCTCATGGCGCCGGCGGCCCTCTTTGGGGTGGTATAGTTCGGGATCTTGTGGGCCTTCAGGACCGCCACGGCGTCCTCTATCCCGTGCCCCCCGATCCAGCACCCGATCACAGGCTTCGTGCACCGTTGCTCCTCCATCACCTTCGTCAGAGCTCTCGCCGGCTCCAGGGAGTCTGTCAGGGCCACGTGAACGTATATGACGATCACCCCGTCCAGAGCTTCGTTCTCCAGGACCTCCTCCAGGGTCTCTTTATACCTCTCGTACCCCGCATCCCCCATGATGTCCACGGGGTTGTGGGGGCTCGCAAGCCCCGGTAGGAAGGACCTCAGCCTCTCCACGGTCCTCTCGTCGAACCTTGGGGCCTGGAGGCCGTACTCGGCGCAGGCGTCGGCAGCCATTATCCCGGCGCCGCCCCCGTTGGTGATGATCCCGATCCTGTCCCCCCTGGCAGGGTGCTGCCACTGGAGGGCCATGGCGAAGTTGAAGAGCTCCTCCGTCCCTTCGGCGATCACCACCCCGCTCTGGCGGAGGGCTGCCATGTAGATCTCATAGGAGCCTGCCATGGAGCCGGTGTGGGAGTAGACCGCCCTCCCCCCGGCTTCGCTCCGCCCGGCCTTCAAGGCTATAATAGGCTTCCTGCGGGAGACCCTCTTGGCCACCTCCATGAACCTCCTCCCTTCCTTCAGGCTCTCTATGTACATGGCGATGACCTCCGTCTCCATGTCCCCCTCGAAGTAGTCCAACAGGTCCGCGTCGTCCACATCGCACTTGTTCCCAAGGCTGACTATCTTGCTCATCCCCAGCCCCTCCTTCCTCGTCCAGTCCACCAGCGCCCCCCCGAGGGCGCCGCTCTGGGTTATGAACGCTATCCCTCCTTTGAGGGGCGCGGCAGGGAAGAAGCTGGCGTTCAGGTCTATCTGGGTATTCACCATGCCCACGGTGTTGGGGCCTATGATCCTTGTCCCCCGCCCCTCCACCAGCGCTTTCAGCGCCTCCTCCAGGTCCCCCCTGCCCACCTCCCCGAAGCCGCTGGTGGTTATTATGAGGCCCTTGACCCCCTTCTCCACGCACTCTCTCACAACCTCCAGCACCAGGTCTGCAGGTATGGCCACCACGGCCAGGTCTATAACCCCAGGCACCGAGGCCACGCTGGGGTAAGCCTTCAGGCCAAGGACCTTCTCGGCCTTGGGATTGATAGGAT
>JBBSVP010000074.1:0-8201 GCA_038046745.1 Candidatus Hydrothermarchaeota archaeon | reverse complement strand
AAAATTCTAAAATTAGGCTAATTTATTATATAACTACGTTCCATCTACCCACGCTATCTCTACCACTGGAAAAAGTGCTCCTTCCTCACCATCCCCCCCTCGATCCGTACCCCTTCCCACTCCAGGAGCCTCACCTTCATGGCCTGGCCGTAGAAGTAGCCGCCCACGGACCTGTCGCTCCTCACGACCCTGTGGCACGGGACGACGATGGGGAACGGGTTCTCGGCCATCACCTGGCCCACGGCCCTGGCCCCGCCCTCCGCGCCAGCGGCGCTGGCCAGCTCCCCGTAGGTGGCCACCTTGCCCGGGGGTATCTCCCGGGCCTTCTCTGAGACGGCCCGCCGGAAGGGGGTGAAGGACCCGTAGTCCAGCTCCAGGTCCCTGGGGAGAGGTTTTGCTCCCCGCGGGGCGGTGCCCAATATCTCCATCCTCTTGACCTTCCCAGCTTCCAGCTCCACGGCGACGAGGTAGCCGCCGTAGCCGTAGGTCTCCATGCCAGTGGATATGCAAAGGGCATTTATAGAGTTTGCCGATATATACCAGGGACGTGGGCGCGATCATAGAGGTGGAGAAGCTCGTCAGGAGGTTCGCAGGCGCGAAGGCGCTGGATGGCATAGACCTCAAGATAGCGGAAGGGGAGGCCTTCGCCCTCCTGGGCCCCAACGGGGCCGGGAAGACGACCCTGGTGAGGGTCCTCTCCACCCTCCTGCGCCCCACCTCCGGTAAGGTGAGGGTCTGCGGCCTTGCCCTCCCAGATGAGAGGGAGGAGGTCAAAAAGAGGATAGGCCTGGTCTCCCACAACCCCTTCCTCTACAGCGAGCTCACCGCCGCCGAGAACCTGGCCTTCTACGCCGAGCTCTACGGCGTGGATATAGACGTGGAGGCCCTCCTGGCGAGGGTGTGCCTCAACCACCGGTCCGAGGACCTGGTGGGGACCTTCTCCCAGGGGATGAGGCAGAGGCTCTCCATCGCCAGGGCCCTCCTCCATGGTCCGAAGATACTCATCCTGGACGAGCCCACCGCCGGCCTGGACCTACAGAGCAGGTCCGACTTCTACGCCATGGTGAAGGACCTCCACGCCAGGGGCGGGACCATAATACTGGCGACGCACAACCTGGAGGAGGCTTCATACCTCTGCACCAGGGCGGCGGTCCTGAACAAAGGAAAGGTGGAAACAATCCTGGACCTGCGGGGGGAGACGGCAGGGGCGGAAGAGGCCCTGGGGAGGCTCCGGTGATGGACGCGAGAAAAGTGCTGGCCATCGCTAGGAAGGATCTGAGGGTGGAATTCAGGAGCAGGGCTACCATCCAGTTCCTCCTCCTCTTCTCATTCCTCACTCTCCTGATGTTCAACTTCGCCTCCCCGCCCTTCTCCCCGGCCCTGAGGGAGGTCGGCCCGGGGCTCCTCTGGTTCGTCTTCATCTTCGCCGGGATGCTGGGCCTCTCGAGGGCCTTCATAAAGGAGAAGGAGCTCGGGACCCTCGAGGGGCTGATGCTGGCCCCGGTGGGAGGGGTGGAGATAGTCCTGGGGAAGGTGGTCTACAACCTCTGCCTGATCCTCCTGGTGGAGCTCTTCTCCGTCCCCCTCTTCATAGCCCTCTTCGACTACCGGGTGGCCGGTTCCATGCTGGACATGGTCCTGGTCCTGACCCTGGGGCTCCTGGGGTTCGTCGTCGTAGGCTCCTTCGTCTCGGCCGTGATCATGGGCGCCAGGGGAAGGGAGCTGGTCCTCCAGGTGGTGGCCATGCCGCTCCTCCTCCCCGTCGTCATACCCACCATCCTGGCCCTCAGGAGGGTGATGGCGGACGGCGCCCCCCTGGCCAGGATAGGTGAGGTGCGGCTCGTCCTCGCCTATATAACTATCATGTCCACGTTATCCTTCCTCCTCTCGGACAGTGTTCTGGAGGAGTGACATGGTCTCTAGGAGGTACACCATCGCCTTCCTGGCCGGTCTCTATCTGTGGGTCATGGCCGGCATGTACCGGGCCATGAGCCTAGGTCCCCTCGATCCTGCGCTTCTCAGATACGCCGGGGACCCCATGCGCCAGGGCTACAAGATCTTCTTCTTTGCCATGCAGAACGCCCCCGTGGTCTACTTGGCCTTCCTGGCGACCCTCATAGGGTCAGTCATGTACCTCAAGACCAGGGAGATGAGGTGGGACATCATAGCCTCCAGCTCTGCCAAGCTGGCCCTCCTCTTCTGCACCATCGTCCTCATCACAGGGGCCATCTTCTCCAACCTGGCCTGGGGGGCCTACTGGAACTGGGACCCCAGGCAGACGACCACGCTGATACTCTGGTTCGTCCTGGCCGGCTATCTATCCCTCCGCTCAGCACTGGAGGACGAGGAGGCCAGGGCCCGCCTCTCGGCCGTCATCGGGATCCTCGGCTTCGCCGGTGTTCCGCTCACCCACATCTCGGCCACCATCTGGGTCTCGAACCATCCACAGCTCTACGACAAGGCCGCTGGTGCAGGTTTCAGCCTGGACGCCCAGGGGGCGTCGGCCTTTGGGATGATGCTGTTGGGGGCGATCTTCCTCTACGCCTACCTCCTCTGGATCACGGTGAGGATCGAGACCCTCGAGAGGGTCCAGGAGGCTTGAGATGGCCGAGACGGTGGAGATCATGCTCGTGGCCGGGATCCTATGGACCGCCGTCATCCTCTACCTGGCCCACCTGGACTCCAAGGTGAGGAGGCTGGAGGGGAAGTGACGGGGAGGAGAAGGAAGGAGCTGAAGCTCCTCCTGGCGGTGGCCATCATCGCCGTCTCCCTCTGGTTCGCCGCCGGCGCCACTGAGAACTTTCTCAATCCCATAAGGTACGTGAGCGAGGTCGCAGCCCAGCCGCAGGACTACATGGGCCGCTCGGTCCAGGTGGCGGGCCTCATAGTGGAGGGCTCCTGGGTGGAGGTGGGGCCCAACGCCTACAGCTTCCTCCTGACGGACGGGAACGCGACCATAAAGGTCGAGTACGCGGGCCCGCTCCCAGGGACTTTCAAGCCTGGCGTCGGGATAACTGCCATAGGGACGATGACAGGAGCCGACACCCTGAGGGCCGAGAAGCTCCTGGCCAAGTGCCCCTCCAAGTACCAGCAGGAGCTGGGCAAGGTCTACGAGGAGGAGAGGGCTAAGGAGAGGGCCTGACCCTCTCCACCTCCGCCAGGACCCTCTTTATACCAAGCTCCACGACCTGGATCAGGACCTCCAGCCGCTGGGCGGCGGGATCGAGGCTCTGCGTGGATTCGAACCTAGCCTCGATCCCATCGTCGGTCCTCTCGGAGAGGACGTGCATGTAGACGAGACCGGGGGACTTCTTCGTTCGCCTTCCGCCGGAGGTGGGCATCATCCCCGTCTCCGCCAGGGCTATATCGCACCGAGTCCTCTCCCTCAACCCGTGGGCCATGGCCCTGGCGCACTCCATGGAGGCGGCCCCGTACCCAGACCCTGGATCTACGCCCACGATCCCCTTCGCCTCAGCTGAGTACGGCACCAAGCCAGCCGACAGGTAGGCCGAGGACCCGGCCCTCCTCTGGAGGATGGATACCATATCGCCCCCGCCATCGACGCAGGCTAGGGCCAACTTCAGCCCGGCCCCCTGGAGGCGGAGGTAGGCCCTGTCCATCACCAGCGCTTCCTGGACGATACCGGTCACGGCGCCGTAGGCCACCTCTGGGCTCAGCCCCCGGTCCAGGAGGGCCAGGAAGGTCCCTCTGGCGTCCGCCTCCCCGGCTGCGTACCTCTCCACGGCCTTCCTTAAAAAGGCCCCCTCCTCTGCCCCTGAGACGATCTCCAGGACGGCCTCCAGGTCCCCCAGGTACCCCTCAGGGTCTGTATCGGGATGGCGGTCCACGAAGGTCTCGATGGCCCGGACGGTCATGGGATACTTCGCCGAGTCTCGGTAGAGGCCTCTCCTCTCGATCCAACTGAGTATCACATCCGGGAGGTAAGGTGCGCAGTCCCCACCACTCCGCCTGACGGTTCTCACCAGGGTGGAGGAGACCTCCCCTAGAGGCTGGGGGAGAGAGAACTCCCTGACACCACCCTCCATCCAGGCCGGGGGGGCGTCCCCCTCCAGGAGGTCCTCCACGTTCTTCCCGAAGCGTCCTGCCACGAGGACCTCCTCTTTGAAGAGCCGCCCCATGGCCTCCTCGTAGTGGTCGTAGTACTTCCTGTCCAGTACCATCTCGAAGATGTCGAGGCCGAAGACGAAGGTGAGCCTCACGCCGGTACCGTAGGCCTCCCGGACGGGGTCGATGAGGTCCACGAAGCGCCTCACATTGGAGAGGCCCAGGTCCACCCCATCCCTGCCCCGCACGTATTCCTCCAGGACCAGGCCCCTGTCCGCGATGGAGCTGTTTTCCTCCAGGGCTACGTCTTTGTGGAAGTGGGCGGTGGGGACGAGGATGAGGGCCCTGTCCAGCCCTTCTTTCAGGGCCCCATCGATGAGGGCCTCGTGGGCCACCGTCAGGGGATCGAAGGAACCTTGGAGGACACCCAGCCTCTCGACCCTACCCCCAGAGCGGTGGAGCAGGTCGATCCGGGGTTCTTCTCCTAGGGCCTTGATCCTCCTGTAGACGGAGATATACCGGAGGAGCTCTTCCCTCTCGAAAATAGGGCCCATATGGCTCGGGGCTTAAACCCCCCTTACTGTATAATCCTGGCTTCCCAGCCCCAGGGCCTCCGCCTCGTCAAGCTGGAGCTTCCAGTGGGTCTTCGGGTTTATCTCCTGGATCTTGTCCTCCCAGGGGCTGAAGCCCTCCGCCTCGCTGGTGGGGACCGCCGGGGAGACGTTGATCATATCTATGGAGCACCTGTCTATGGCCACCGGGTCCCTCGAGGCCAGGACGCCGATGTCGGGGACGATGGGGATGTCTGAGGAGGGGTGGCAGTCGCAGTGGGGCGTTATGTCGATCATGAGATTTATGTAGCCTATGTGGTTTTTGCCCAAAGTCTCCACCACGGCGGCGGCGTTCTCGGCCACCCGCTCTGCCACCTCCCTCTGGTTAGTGGGTTCCGCCCTCACGGCCCTGGGCTTGCAGACGTCCAGGCAGACGTTGCAGAGGGCACACCTGGTCTCGTCGATTATATAATCTTTGGATATGGCCCCCATGGGGCAGGTCTCGGCGCACTCCCCGCACCCCGTACAGCGCATCTGATCTATGGCTGGCTTGCCGCGGTAGTGCACACGGAACTTGCCCCCCTTGGCCACGCACCCCAGGGCCAGGTTCTTTATGGCCCCCCCGAAGCCCGCCTGGACGTGCCCCGTGGCGTGGGAGAGGACGAGCATGGCGTCCAGCTCTTTCAGCCCCCTGGCCACCGGGATGCCCCGCACATCGATACTGTCCAGGCCCTCTTCCCCATCCATCATGCGGACCGGCGCCCCCACCGTCTCCAGGACGAAGCCGTTCCTCCTGGCGGCCTCCAGGTGGCGCTCCGCCGAGGTCCGGTTGGAGGTCCATCCGAGGCCCGATGTCTCCACAAGGCTGGGGATACCGCCGAGGCCCTTTATGATGTCCACGGCCCTCGTGGCGTAGATGGGGCGGAGGGAGTGGGTATTCCCAGGCTCCCCCATGTGGAGCTTCAGCCCCACCCGGGAGCCCCTCTCCACGATCCCCTCAAGCCCCGCCCTGAAGAAGGCCCTCTCCATCTTAGCCAGGAGGGACCCCTCGGGGACCCACCATTTCCTAAAATTCCTCACTCTGGAGGGGGCGAAGTAGACCTCGGCCATGGGTTAAATTCCCCGCAGGAGCTAATAAATTTTGGCCAGGGTGGGAAGGGCGCAAATGTTATATGCCGCCAGCACGAGATATGGTACCATGTGCAAGACCTGCGCCAAGCACAACCCCAAGAAGGGGAAGCCTAAGAAATAGAGGACTTCGGCTCCCTTGTATCGGAGCATGTTCTCGCTGCTCCCACCATTCTTCCAAGTGTCAGATATCATATATAAAAACACGGCCATAGTCTCTGAGAGATGAAGAAGGTCCGGAGGTACTACGATGCCGTGGCCGGGGAGATCCACCAGATATATCGCTCTCGGATGCGGGAGGCGGAAAGGGCCCTCCTGGCCCGCCACCTGAGAGGCGGGAAGATACTCGATATAGGGTGCGGCGGCGGCTTCCACTCCAGGACCCTCTCGCCCCATGGGAGCGTGGTCGGTCTCGACATCTCCCCTGCCATGGCGGTGGAGGCCAGGAGGTCCACGGGTGGTGTATACATAGCTGGGGAGGCCATGAGGCTCCCTTTCCGGGACGGGACCTTCGATTCCGTCGTATGCATCTTCGGCGCCCTCAACCACGTGAAGAACCTCGGGAGGGCGCTGAAGGAGGCGAGGCGGGTACTGAAGCCGGGCGGGGTCTTCATCTTCACCGTGGCCAACAAGTGGTCCCTCCCTTGGTACTGGAGGCAGGCGAGGCGGGGTAGGCTGAGGGCCATCCGCCGGTCCCTGGGGCGGAGGGGAGGGGAGGTGAGGAGGTCCGTGGGTAGCGAGTGGTACTCGGTCTACACCAGGTTCTACTCCATGGCCGAGGTGCGGGAGCACCTCGAGGGGCTCGAGCTCCAGGAGGCCTGCGGTCTCACCTCAGGCGGGCGTGTATGGGGCTTCCCCTTCTCCCACGGGTGCGAGTACCTGGGGTTCGTGGCCCTCAGGCCGAAGGATTCATATCGCCGGAGGTAGACGCCAGGACATGGATTACCTCAAGTATATCCTCCTGGCCTTGGAGGAGGCAGGGGAGAGGGGGATCGACTTCTCCCGCCTCATCTACGAGGACCTGGAGACCCTGAGGCAGAACGAGCTCATCGACGAGTGCGGGAAGAACACCTTCCGCCTGACGAAGAAGGGGCTCTTCACAGCCGAAAGCCTGAGAAAGAAGCTCCTCCAGCCTGGGCCGTGAACCCCACTACTCCTCGAACCTGATCTTCAGCTCCTTCTTCTCTAAGGCCAGGTACCGGGAGGTGTTCCCCACCTCCACCCAGGCGGCGTTCATGATACCGACCGGTACTAGGCAGGTGGGGGTGAACCGGGATTCGAGAAGGAGCTTGAAGAGTTTGCTGCGGCTCGGGTCCGCCAGCTCCTCCATGCTGAGGGCCTCCAGCTCCCGGGCCACGTACTGGATCTTCTTGCAGCCGCTGTAGATCTTGAGCCTGACCCCATCCCCGTCCCTCTCGGCCCTGATCTTCGTCCTGTAGCCGCAGAGGGGCATCTCCACCGTCACCTTGGTGGTCATGTAACTGCCCCCCCTGGCTAACGTCCTGTCCTTTTTTGATAAAGTTATATACCCTCCTGGGCAATTATAAGCCGATGAAGATCCCCTACTTCGGGAGGCTCAGCCTCCGCTGGTGCATGGGGTGCAACGTTCCTGTCTTGGGGGAAAGGTGTGGGGTCTGTGGCGGCAGGACGGTCGAGGTCCAGATCACGCCCCCTGGGGACGCGAGGCCCGCCTTCCAAGGGGACGTGGAGCTCATAAACAAGACCCTGGAGCGCCAGTTCGGCTGCCGCCTCCTGCCGGAGGACAAGGTCGTGGTCCTGAACAAGGCCTCGGGGCTGGAGAGGTTCGATGAGGTGGTGATGGACGGCGCCGTGCTGGGGGCCCTCAGGTACGACCCCGGCAGGGGGGCCTTCGAGTTCCTCCCCAGGCTCGAGGGGGCGCGGAGGATCTGGGCCCTCTCCAGGAGGAAGTACGTGGAGGTCGATCCAGGGGCCAGGGAGCATATAGTGAAAGGGGCCTCCGTTCTCATGCCTGGTGTGACCGATTTCGACAGGTGGATAGAGAGGGACGAAGAGGTGATCGTGGTCTCCGGCGGGGAGGTCATAGGCGTAGGGAGGTCGAGACTCTCAGGGGAGGAGGCTCTAGCCGCTACCAGGGGGGCCTTCGCCAAGACCAGGCGGGGAGCCCCTCCCGAAGGACCGAAGGTCCTGGAGGGAGGGCAGGACTGGTCCCTGGCGGTGAGGGCTAATGGGCACGTCCTGGAGAGGTGCGAGAGCGAGGCCAGGGAGTTCATCTCTCGTGTGGCCGAAGGGCCCCTCCCCAAGGCCGTCGCCTTCTCGGGGGGGAAGGACAGCCTCGCGACCCTCCTCCTGGTGAGGAAGGTCCTCCAGGACTTCTCGGTCATCTTTGTGGACACGGATGTGGAGTTCCCGGAAACCCTGGAGTATGTGGAGAGGATAGCCGCTAGGCTGAGCCTTCGCCTCCTGCGGGGCTTTTCG
>JBBSVP010000073.1:0-19093 GCA_038046745.1 Candidatus Hydrothermarchaeota archaeon | reverse complement strand
CTCCTTCTCGATCCAGGTCCTGGGCCTGACCAGGATGATGTACCAGCGGCTCAGGTCCTCCAGGATGAACTCGTTCAAGGCTCTCGTCGCCCTGTAAGGATGGCAGGATTCGAAGGCCTCCGTCACCTCCTTTATGAGGGAGTTGAGGCGGGAGAGGATCCAGTGGTCCTCCTTCTTGTAATGGGCGGTGAGATCGCCAGTCTTGGAAGGGTCGAAGGCATCGATGGCCATGTAGGTGGTGGCGAAGACGTAGACGTTCCAGAGGATGGTGAAGGTCTTCTGGACCACCTTCACCTCCTCCCAGTTGAACCTGAGGTCGTCCCAGGGCTTGTTGGCCCAGAGGGTGTAGAAGCGGAGCGCCTCGGCGCTGTAGCGCTCGATGACCTCCTCGGGAGAGACGACGTTCCCCAGGGACTTGGACATCTTCTCGCCCTTCTCGTCCAGGGTGAAGCCGTGCATCAGGACCTTCCGGTAGGGGACCTCGCCGAAGGCCAGGAGGCCGCACCCCAGCTGGGAGTAGAACCAGCCCCTGGTCTGGTCGTGGCCCTCGGTGATGAAGTCCACGGGGTACCAGCGCTCCAGCCCCTCCTTCCTGGCGGGGTAGCCCAGGGAGGCCCAGGCGGCAACCCCCGAGTCGAACCAGACGTCCAGGACATCGGGCACCCTCCTCCGGGTCCCGCCGCAGGGGCACGGGAAGGTTATGCGGTCCACATAGGGCCTATGGAGCTCCTCCACCTTCCCGTGGCGCTCCAGCTCGGCCTTGCTCCCCAGGACCTCCACGGACCGGCACCGCTCGCATATCCATACGGGGAGGGGGGTCCCCCAGTACCTCTGCCTGGAGATGGTCCAGTCCTTGGCGTTCTCGACCCAGTCCTTGAAGCGCGCCGAACCGACCCACTCCGGGACCCACGCTACGCGCTGGATCTCCTCCAGCATCCTCTCCTTGAGCTCCGTGATCCTGATGAACCACTGCTCCGTGGCCCTGTAGATGATGGGGGTGGTGCACCGCCAGCAGTGCCCGTACCTGTGGCTTATCTCCTCGGCCAGGAGCAGAACCCTTCGGGTTCTCAGGTCCTCGATGATGACGCTGTCGTCCCGCTTGACCTTCAGCCCCTTGTACTTCCCGGCCTCGGCCGTGAAGGTCCCGCCCTCGTCGACGGGGCAGACTGGCTTTATCCCGTAGCCCTTGGAGGCCTCGAAGTCCTCGGGCCCGTGGCCTGGTGCGCAGTGGACGCAGCCCGTTCCCTCCCCCAGGGCCACGAAAGGGGAGAGGATGACCGTATACGCTTTCCCTCCCCCCTCCACCGCTATGAGGTCCGAGAGCGGGTTTCTATATCGGATACCCTCCAGCTCCCGCCCACTCAGCGCCTCTATGATCTCGTACTCGAGGCCGAACTTCTCCCGCAGGATGTGGGCCAGATCCTTGGCCAGGATGAGGGTCCCCTCCTTCGTCCGCGCCCGCACGTACTCGAACTCAGGGTTGACCATCACCGCCAGGTTCCCCACGAGTGTCCAGGGGGTGGTGGTCCAGATGAGGATGTACTCCCCCTCCCTCCCAACTACCGGGAACTTAACGTATATGGAGGGATCGCGGCGCTCCGCATACTCGATCTCGGCGTCGGCCAGGGCTGTCTCGCACCTCGGGCACCAGGTGACGACCCGGTAGTCCTGGGTGAGGAGGCCCTGTTCGTGGGCCCTCTTGATGGTCCACCAGGCAGCCTCGATGTACTCGTCCCGCATGGTGGTGTAGGGCTCCTCCCAGTCCAGCCATATCCCGAGGCGCTGGAACTGGCCCGTCATGGTGCAGACGTGCTCCGTGGCCCACCGCCGGCACTCCTGGACGAACTTCTCGACCCCCAGGGCCTCAATCTCCCTCTTGTCCTTGATCCCCAGCTTCTTCTCCACCTTCACCTCGATGGGCAGCCCGTGGCAGTCCCATCCCGCCTGCCTCCTGACGTTGAAGCCCCTCATGGAGAGGTACCGGACGATGGCATCCTTGATGATCTTGTTCCAGGCTGTTCCCAGGTGGATCGCACCGGAGGCGTAGGGGGGGCCGTCGAGGAAGTAGTACTTGGGCCTCCCCTCTGCCCTGGCGCAGGACTTCTCGTAGATCTTCTGTTCCTTCCAGCGGGCCTGGACCCTCTCCTCCAGGGCCTTGAGATCGAGCTCCTTCTCCGCCTGCCTTATCCTGACCATAAGTGAGGTAAGTTCTTATCCGAGTCCCTTTAAAGGTTTCCGGTATGGAGAGGGTCGAGGTGGGGCTGAGGCTCCTCCTGGGGCTGAGGAGAGGGAGGGTGACCCTCCGGGAGGCCGTCGAGATCCTGGAGCTGGCCAGCAAGGCCCCGGAGGTCGTCAGAGAGGCGATGGAGGAGGGGGAGCGGCGTGGTCTCCTCAAGAGGTCGGGAGACGGGCTCCTCCTGGGGCTGGAGTTCCCGAGGCCCAGGGTTAGGAGGGCGGGGGAGCCTGGCAAGTGCAGGAGGTGCGGGAAGAACCTCAGGGCCTGCTACTACCTGATCCTGGGGGAGGAGGAGGTAGGCCCCCTTGGTCCAGAGTGCCTGCGCAGGCTGAAGCTACGGATCACTTCTTGACGAAAGCCTGGAGGAGGTCGATGGGCACCGGTATTATCACCGTGGAGCTCTTGTCCGAGGAGATGCTGGCCACGGTCTGGAGGAACCTGAGCTGGATGGCCGCGGGATGCTTCTCCAGGATGGCGGCCGCCTCCGACAGGCGCTGGGAAGCCTGGTACTCGCCCTCGGCGTTTATAATCTTGGCCCTCCGCTCCCTCTCGGCCTCGGCCTGGGCAGCCATGGCCCGCTTCATGGTGTCCGGGAGCTCCACGTCCTTCACCTCGACATTCGTGACCTTGACTCCCCAGGGGTCCGTCTGCTCGTCGATGATCTTCTGGAGCTTCATATTTATCTTGTCCCTCTCGGCCAGGAGCTCGTCCAGCTCGCTCTGCCCCAGGACCGACCGCAGGGTGGTCTGGGCTATGAGGGAGGTGGCTGCCAGGTAGTTCTCCACCTGGACGATGGCGTTCTCAGGGTTCATGATCCTGAAGTAGACGACGGCATTGACCTTCACCGGTACATTGTCCTTGGTAATGGCCTCCTGGGACGGGACGTCCAGGGTCACGGTCCTGAGGTCTACCTTGATCATGGCTTCAAGGATGGGGATTATGAAGAAGAGGCCGGGCCCCCTGGCGCCCACCAGCCTTCCCAGCCTGAATATGACCCCCCGCTCATACTCCTGGACGATCTTCACCGCCGAGGCTACGAATATCACCACTATCAGGGCCAGCAGGCCCAGCTCCGTTATCCCTACCATCACCGCACCTCCTCCACTGTGAGGGTCAATTCCCTCGCTTCTACTACTTTAATCTTTTTGCCCTTCTCGATCCTCCCCTCCCTGGCCCTGGCCCTCCATAACTCCCCATGGACCATGACCTGCCCTTCCGGGTCCAGGTTCTCCCTGGCAACTCCCGTGGCCCCCGCCATGGCCTCCCTCCCGGTCGTCGGCCTCCTCCTCTGGGTCCTTATGGCAATGCCCACGGCGAATGCGAAGAAGGCGGCGGTGATGGCGGTGGCCAGGAGGATCACGCCCATTGATATCCTGAGGAAGGGCTCCTTCCCGGGATCCAGCAGGAGGAGGGAGCCTAGGAAGAGGGCCACGATCCCCCCGGCCGTCAAGATCCCGTGGGTCGGGGAGAGGGCCTCGGCCACGAAGAGGATGACGGCGAAGAGGATGAGGGCTATACCCGTGGCGCTCACGGAGATGGTCTGGAAGGCCCAGAGGGCCAGGAGGATGCAGATCCCGCCGATGATCCCGGGCAGTATGGCCCCGGGGTTGGCCAGCTCGAAGATTATCCCGTATATCCCGGCCAGGAAGAGGAGGTAGGCTATGTTGGGGTTGGAGATGGTGTGTAGTAACTCCTCCCTGCGGGACATGGGCAGCTCTACCAGCTCCGCCCCCCGGGTCCTGAGGGCCCTCTTCCCGCCCCTCACCTCCACCTCCCGTCCATCCAGCTGCTCCAGGAGGGAGGGGTAGTCCTCGGCCACGACCTCTATCGCCCCGTACCGCAGGGCCTCGCTGGCGGAGATGGAGGTGCTGTTATGGACGAAGGACTCTGCCAGGGATACGTTCCGCCTCCTCCTCTCCGCCAGGGACCTGATGAAAGCAGCAGCATCGTTGGTCACCTTCTCCGAGGCGGACGTCCCAGCTATATCAACAGGGTGAGCGGCCCCCATATTGGTGCTGGGGGCCATGGCAGCTACGTGGGAGGCCATGAGGATGAAGCTGCCGGCGGAGGCAGCCCTGGCCCCGTTGGGGTAGACGTAGACGGCAACAGGGACTTCGGCGTTCAATATCGCAATTATGCTGGACCGCATCGATGCGTCCAGTCCGCCCGGCGTGTCGAGCTGGATTACCACGGCCTCGGCCCCTTCCGATGCTGCCCTCTCCAGGCCCTTGACGATATAGTCGCTCGCCACGGGGTCGATCACCCCCTCCACCTTCAGGACGTAGACCCGGGCCTGGTCACCGTGTACCGGAAGGGCAAGGAGGAAGATCAGGAAGAGGACCAGGGATAGGCGCATGGGAATGCATCGGCGGCCCAGAATAAAAACCTGGCGCAAGATATATGAATCCCCGGGCCGAAGTCAGCTCAATGATCGACGCCGTCTGGGTGGAGAAGTACAGACCCGCGCGGGTGGAAGAGATCGTCGGCCAGGGGGAGATCGTAGAACGCCTCAGGGGCTATATAAGGACCCGGAACCTGCCCAATCTCCTCTTCGCGGGCCCTCCCGGTACAGGGAAGACGACCTCCGCCATAGCCCTGGCCAAGGAACTCTTTGGTACGGCCATGCGGGGGAACTTCCTGGAGCTCAACGCCAGCGACGAGCGGGGCATAGACGTGGTGAGGGGGAAGATAAAGGACTTCGCCAGGATTCAGGCCATGGGCGGGGACTTCAAGATCATCTTCCTGGACGAGGCCGATTCTTTGACGAAGGACGCCCAGCACGCCATGCGCCGGACCATGGAGATGTACACCGCCACCTGCCGCTTCATCCTCTCCTGCAACTACTCGAGCAAGTTAATAGAGCCCATCCAGTCCAGGTGCGCCCTCTTCCGCTTCCGTCCCCTGACAGAGGAACAGGTGAAGGGAAGGCTCCTCCATATAGCCAAGGCCGAGGGGCTCGACCTGCCGGAGGATGGACTGAAGGCGATCCTCTACACGGCTGAGGGGGACCTGAGGAAGGCCATCAACCTCCTCCAGTCCACCGCGGCCTTCGGCAAGAGGATAGACGAAGAGCTCGTCTATAGGGTTGCGGCCAGGGCCAGACCCGAGGATGCCAGGGGTATGTTGGAGACGGCCCTGAAGGGGGACTTCATGAAGGCCCGGGAGAGGTTGAGGGAGCTTCTGATAACCTACGGCATGTCTGGAGAGGATGTGGTGGTCCAGCTCCACCGGGAGGTCTTCCACCTCGAGATCCCGGAGGGGGCGAAGGTGAGGCTGGCCGACGCCATAGGGGAGTACGATTTCAGGCTGAAGGAGGGGGCCAACGAGCTCATACAGCTGGAGGCGCTCCTGGCCCAGTTCGTGGCCATGGGGAAGGAACTCCGATTATAATGGAGCCGGAGCTGAACAGGATCGGTGTCTTGGGGCTGGAGAGGCTCGTGGAGGTGGGGAAGCCCCAGGGGACCGTGGTCCTCATGCCCAGGATAGACGTCTTCCTTGAGGTCGCCAAGGGCTCCAGCAACGACCACGCCTTCCAGCTGAAGGTGAACGAGATCATAGACAAGGGGCTGGCGGGGAAGGTGGTATCCATGGAAGCCCTCTGCGTGGATGTGATGAAAGGTCTTTTGACCTGCTTCAATCCCAAGAGCGCCGAGGTGAGGATGGAGGCCGAGTACGCCGTCTACAGGAGGACGCCCCGGAGTGGGCAGAAGACCCAGGAGATGTATAAGATCCTGGCCAGAGCCAAAGGCTCCTGTGGGATCGTGAGGAAGACTGTGGGGGCCGAGGTGACGGGTCTCAACGTATGCCCCTGCGCCCAGGAGGGGCTGCGGGAGTACACGAAGGCCAGGCTCCGGTGGCTGCCGGAGCGCGTGGTGACCAAGGTCCTTGGGCAGGTCCCTCTAGCGAGCCACAACCAGAGGAACGTCTCTCGCCTCCTCCTGGAAGCCCCCGAGGGGCATAGGGTGGAGGTGGAGGAGCTGATAGCCATCCTGGAGGAGGCCATGTCCTCCCCTCTCTACGAGCTCCTGAAGAGGGAGGACGAGGTGGAGGTCGTCCTGCGCTCCCACGAGCGCCCGAGCTTCGTGGAGGACATAGTGAGGAATATCTTCCTGAGCGTCGTCAGGAGGTATAAGGACCTCCCCGATGACTGTCTGGTCTCGGTGAGATCCGAGAGCATGGAGAGCATCCACCAGCACAATGCCATAGCGGAGAAGATCTCCTACCTCAAGGAGCTGAGGGCCGAGGTGGCCAGGTGAGGTAGTGGTCAGCCCAGCCTCTTGATCCTTCCTATCCTGGTCTTGAGCTGCTCCAGCTCGTCCTTGGAGAGCGCTATGCCCTCCTTGATGCCCCGAACGTCCTTCTTGAGCTTCTGGACCCTGAGGAGGAGGAGGAGGTTGAAGAGGAAGCTCCCACCCAGGAGGACGGCCAGGGTGTTCATCGCTTCCCCCCGAAGAGGCCGCCCATGAGCCGTTTCATCAGCCCCTCCTCCGATGGGACGGCGGCCACATACTTGGCCCCTATGAGGTCAGCGGCGAGTTTCTTTATGGCCACGGCAGCCGGGGAGTTGGGGGCCCTGATGACGATGGGCTGCCCCATGGCCGTGGACCGCCTTATCTCCGGGTCCTCTGGGACTACGGCAAGGATCTTGGCCTCGAGCATGATCTCGATGTCGCTGGCCGTCAGGTCTGTGCCCTCACGGCTCGCCCTGTTGAGGACCACGCCGAGGACGTGGGACCCCAGCTTCTTGGCCACGATCTTCGTCTTGAGGGCATCGGACATGGACGAGATCTCGGGGTTGACCACCAGGAGAAGCTCCTGCCCAGCCGCCAGGGCCGTGACGACGCTGCGGCCCAATCCGGCGGGAGCGTCTATGATGAGGATCTCTGAGTTTTTGAGAAGGGTCTTGAGGACCTGTTCCAGGACATCGGGGTCCGCCTTCCTCAGCCCCTCGAGGGAGATGCCGGCCGGGATGACCTTCACCCCTCCTGGGCCCTCATAGATCGCCGATTTTATATCCGCCTCCCCGGCCAGGACATCCTGGAGGGTGGTCTCCATCCCCTCGAGCCCCAGGTGGAGCTCCAGGTTCGCCATCTCGATATCGGCGTCCAGTATCATGACGTCTTTCCCTAACTGGGCCAATGCCACGCCGAGGTTTGAGGATATCGTGGTCTTACCCACACCTCCCTTCCCTGAGGCAACGGTTATGGAGACGCCCATACGACTGCGTTATATTTAGAATCGCCACTTATAAAGTTAGTGCACTTGGAGGAGGGTCAGGAGGTGGGCCAGGGCCTCCCGGCCCCCTGCACCGTAGCCCTCCGCCGTCGTGTAGTCGCTCACGTCCTCCAGCCCCCCGATCCCTATGCTGCATCCCGCCATCGCCAGCATCTCCCTGTCGTTGGGGCTATCGCCTATGGCAGCGAACTCCTGGAGGTCTATCCCAAGGGCGCCGGCCACGTGGGCCATGGCCCGCCCCTTGTTCACCTCCCGGTCTTTTATGTGGATGGCGAACTTGGTATCCACCACCTCTACTCCCCCAAAGCCCTGGAGCGCGTGCCTTATCTCCTCGGCGCTGACCTCCCTCGTCAGGGCTATCTCCGTCCTCCTGAGGTCTGAGAGGGTTGCTTTCCTAACCGGGAGTCTCTCTGCGAGGTAGCGGAAGGCCTCCTCCACCCTGGCTATGTCCCCGAAGTACTCCACCTCCTCCCCGATCTTCACGGCCCCACCATTCTCTGCGATGAGGGGACCTTTAGTCCCGATCATAACCGCCGCGGCCTCGCTGTAGCAGAGGACATTCCCTGTGGCCAGGACGACGGGTATGAGGGCCACCACCTCTCTCAGGAGGGCCACGGCCTGGAGGTCAAGCCTCCTCTCCGCATCGGTGATGGTGCCATCCAGGTCTATGGCCAGGGCACGGATCATGCCACTGGGTATGCGCCTCGGCTACTTAAGCATGGCCCATCAGTCCCGCACCCCTTCCTTGAAGACCGAGAAGATGACCTCTCCCTCCGGGAGGTTGGGGGAATCTATGAGCCTCGCGACCCGCTTGCCGCCCTTGGACTTCCTCAGGTATATCCTGAAGGTGGAGGAGTGGCCCACTATGTGCCCACCTATGGGGGTCGTAGGGTCCCCGAAGAAGAAGTCGGGCCTGGCCATCACCTGGTTGGTGACCGCTACCGCCAGGTTGTAGACGTCCGAGATCCGTTGGAGGGCGTGCATGTGCCTGTTGAGCTTCTGCTGCCGGTCGGCCAGCATCCCGCGGCCCGTGTAGTCGGAACGGAACTGGGCTGTGAGGGAGTCGACCACTATGAGGCCTACGTTCTTCTCCTTGATGATCTCCTCGGCCTTCTCGGCTAGGAGCATCTGGTGGTCGCTGTTGTAGGCCCTGGCCACGGTGATGTTCTCCAGGATGGCAGTAGGGTCGACGTCCATGGCCTCTGACATCTGGATGATCCTCTCTGGGCGGAAGGTGTTCTCGGTGTCTATGTATATCACTCCCTTTCCGAGCCCCTCCCTCTCCACCGGGAGCTGGACATTGACAGCCAGCTGGTGGCAGATCTGGGTCTTCCCTGAACCGAACTCCCCGAAGACCTCTGTTATCGCCTGGGTCTCCACCCCGCCGCCCAGGAGCTCGTCCAGGGCCTTGCTCCCGGTCCCTATCTTCTTCATGGTCTTCCTCTTCTCAAGGACCTCTACACCCGTCATGAAGCCCATCTTCATGGAATCCCTGGCGGCGTTGATGAGCTTCTGGGCCGCGCTCTCCCCCATCCCTGCCGCCTCTTTCAGCTCCCCCGGGTTGGCCACGGCGATGGACTCGACGGTCTTGTATCCCGCCTCTTTCAGCTTCTCGGCCGTGGCCTCCCCAACCCCTGGCAACTCCTCTAGCTCCATGCAAATCCTCCTCTACTCCTCTGCCTTGCCCTTCCCTTCCCTCAGGAGGCCCCTGGCTATGGCCTTCGGGTCAGGCTCGAGGTCCAGGTCGTGGACCACCAGCTCGTCCCGGCCGGAGAAGGCGCTGTGCCTCACAGAGACCACTGCCACCACCTCCCTCCCGAGGAGCTCCTCCCGCCTCTTTGCGACGGCCTCTTGAGGTATCCCTTCCAAGACCTTCTGGAGTGTTGTGTCCATGAGGACCTCCGCCGTCCTGTCGTAGAAGGCGACCCTCATATTCGCGGTGCCGTCATCGATGACGCCATTTACTACCATGCCCTTACCGCCCCCCTTCCTGTCAAAGAGGGTTATGTTGTCGTATATCTCCACCAGGGCCCCGCGGGCCTCGGCCCTCTCCCCGTCCCTCAGGTCCTTCAGCTCTCTTCTGGGGGCCCTGGAGGGGCTGTAATCTGGTACCTCCCCAACATCCTCAGGCGGATTCAGGACCACCTTCCCGTACCGGCCCACGTTTATCTCCGGCTCTTCGAACCTGACCTTCACGTAACCCTTCCTGATCTTTATGGTGGACCCTTCCTTTATCTGGCCCCCTTCCACAAGCCCTGCGTCCTCGTCCCAGAGGACGGCCCTGCAGACCCCGGTCTCGTCCCCCACAACCAGGTTGGCTACCCTGCCTCTGCTCTTGTCCTCCCTCTCGATCTCCCTCACCCCGTCCACCCGCAGGACCCGGCAGACGAGGTCGATGCTCTGCATCCCCTCCTTCAGCTCCGCGACCCTCTTCCTCTTCTCTTCGGGTAGGGGTATATCCTCCTTCTTCACGTCGGTAGGGTCTGGTATTACCCGCCCCCTGTTCCCTATGTGGATCTCGGCCTCGCCGTTCATGCTCTCCCTGGTGTAGCCTCCCTTGATCCTCAGGACCGTGTCCTCCCTGATCTTCCCCTCCTCCACCAGGGCCACATCCTTGTCCCAGAGGACTACCCGGATGGCCCCGGTCTCGTCCCCCAGGAAGAGGGAGCAGACCCGTCCCTTTGTTCCGTCCTTCTTGGTGAACTCCTTGGGGGGATATATTCTCGATACGCGGCCCAGGATATCTACACTGCTCATACCGGGGATGACGTTCTCCACCTTCAGTTCGTGGGTCTTGTGGACGCCCTCGAAGAGGTTGATGCCTATCTCGTTGGCCACGACATGGGCGGCCCCCTCGGGGGTTATCAGCCCACCCAACTCCTCCTGCTTCCTCTTGATCCTGGCCATTACCTCCCCTTCCTCCAAGCCGCTCTCCCCGGATATGCGGGCCACGATCGCCTTCATTTCCATCTTGTTAACCCATATCGGCCTCGTCTTATATTAAAGTTGGGAGAGCGCCGCAAAAGTATTACAACGCCAGGGCCAAGCGGAAGCCTACGAGCCCTCCGGCGATGGTGGAGAGGAAGTTGACACCTGCATTGCCCAGCATCCGCCTCCTCTCGAAGACGGCCCCCAGGAGGCTGTCGAAGTTGAAGCCCACCGCCCCTCCTACCACGGCCGAGAGGAGGGCCACCTTTAGGCCTGCCATCCCCAGGAGCCAGGCCGCCAGGCCTATGGTCAAGGCACCCAACAGCCCCACCGCCTCCCCCAGGAGGGATATACCGCCCTGGGTACCTGGCGGTACCCGCTGAAAGGAGGTTATCAGGACCGGCTCGTGGTTACTGAGGATGCCTATCTCCGAAGAGAGGGTGTCCCCCGTCACCGTGGCTATGACGGCTATGTAGGCTGCCGCTATGGGGACCGCTAGGTCCACCGGGAAATAGCCCCGGGTATTGAGGTACCAGGGGAGAGAGACGAGGGTGGCCACCAGGCCGTTTGCGAGGACGTTGGAGATGGACCTGCGCCCGTGGTCCCCCTCCGCCACCTCGAGGGCCGCCTTGTAGGAGTACTTGTACTTGGTGGATATATGGCCCAGGATTAGAAAGAGGAGGAGGAGGCCGAGCCAGGAGAAGCCGGCAGCCAGGACGATGGTTATGGCGATGGCTGTGGCAGCTAGAGTCCCCTTCAGGTCCAGGAGCCGATATCTATATATGAGCATCCCCAAGGGGAGGCATGCTAGAATCCTGAGCATGACGCCTCCTGGCTAAGACTTGTGATCAGGCTGGACCCTCTGCTGAGGGTCCCTCGGCTGCGGCCGCCGCTTCCTTTCTCTTGAGCTTCAGGAGCTGGATCTTCCTTACCTCGATGCGCTTCAGAGGATAAATCTTGTTGGATGCCTTGTACATGTCCATGGAGAGCTTCCCCTGGACGGCCTCCTGGATGAACTGCTCTAGTGGGGCCTCGCTGGCGGCCTTCCGGACGATGTCCACCATGATCTTCCTGACCAGCTTCTCCTGGGCCGTCTGGGCCCGTCCCATGGCGAGGCCGATGGTCTTGACCCTGAGCCTGATCCCGTCCTTGGTCTCCACATCCACCACCCCCTCCACCCTCGTCGTCTTCCTCCTGATCTGGGAGCGCATGTACTCCCTGGAGAGGGACTGCCCCTTGAACGTGGTATATGCCTTGTCCCCTTTCACGTCCTCGATCTGGAACCTTAGTTTTATGTGCTGCTTCGAGAAGTCTCCTATGATATCCTTCATGGAGGCCTCTACGATCCGGCCTATGAGATTGGTGGGATTGCTGCTGATGGTCTCCCCTACCTTCACCTCGTTGAACATCTTTGGGGCCAGGACCTCGTACCAGCCCTTGTCCTTCCAGGTGTCGACCTTCTTCCTCTTCCTTACGACGGTAGTGGGTGCAGCTGCCTTGGCCATAGAACCACCAGAAAACTTTCAATCCATCGGGGGCTGAGGTATAAAAAGGTAACTGTGGTTGGTGGGCATCTCATCGTTACATCTACTCTGTTAGGAGCGGGACTTTTGTTCTCGTGCTTCCCACTCACGTCTCGCAAGTTTTTGGCGCGTTCGTATTCTTGACCATAATAGCTATGCCAGTTCCTTATTTTGAACCCACATCCCACACAGCTCCAATTGTACCACAATCCCCAAAAACTATGTGCTTCTTCAAGCTCGGTTTTGCATTTTGGACATCGGGGTGGTAGTTCCACATCAAGCTCTGAGGATGTCTTTTGCTCATATATGGCCTCTGGAGGGGTGCGAACTTTCCAAACAACTCCAGCATATGGAAGTTCTCCGACTGGAGTCCACTCCAATGGACCGAAGGTGGCTCTTATTCGACAGGTGTTCTGTTTTTGTAGCTGTTTAAATCGGGCAACTATAATCCACAGGATAATTATAAGTCCAAAAATTATCCAGGCAGTGATTGGAATAAGTTCAAACCACTCCGTCCAATTACCAGTGCTTATTTTCGAAGCGATACTGATTATTATGGGCGCTGAATAGTAATACCACTAAAGGGGCAACAATTTCATGCAGTAAGAATTGAACGATCTTCATGATGACACGTCTATTGCTTTGCTAGTCCCTACCGCCTTATCTCCCCCATCCCCACGTAGGGCACCAGCACCTCTGGTATCCTGACGGAGCCGTCGGGCTGCTGGTAGTTCTCCAGGATGGCCACCAGGGTCCGCTCTGTCGCCACCAGGGTGCTGTTCAGCGTATGCACGGTCTCGGTGGGGGCCCCTGGGAACTCTCGGGCCCTGATTCCCGCTCTTCGAGCTTGGTAGTCTGTGCAGTTGGAGCAGGATACGATCTCCCGGTACTTGCCCTGCCCCGGGAGCCAGGCCTCGATGTCGTACTTCTTCGCGGCCACTGTGCCTATGTCCCCTGTGCATATGTTCATGACGCGATATGGTATCTGGAGCTTCTGATAGAACTCCTCGGCGTTAGCCAGCAGCCCCTCGTGCTCCTGCCAGGAGCCCTCGGGCCTGGAGAAGACGAACTGCTCCACCTTCTCGAACTGGTGGACCCGGAAGATGCCCTTGGTGTCGCGCCCGTGGGCCCCCGCCTCCTTCCGGAAGCAGGGGCTCACACCCCCGTACCGCAGGGGGAGGGCCTTCGCCTCCAGGATCTCGCCCATGTGGAGCGCCAGGAGGGCGTGCTCCGCGGTCGGGATGAGGTAGAGATCTTCCCCCTCCACCTTGTAGATGACGTCCTCGAAGTCCGCCAGGTCCGTGGCCGCCTCCTCGGCCTCCCGCCTGAGCATGTAGGGCGGCTGGTATATGACGAAGCCCTTCTCCTGGAGGAAGTCCAGCGCGAACTTCATCAGCGCGTAGTTGAGCAGCACGAGCTCCCGTTTCAGGTAGTAGAACCTGGCCCCGGCGGCCCTGGCGGCCCGCTCGATGTCGAAGAGGTCGAGGCCCATGCCTATCTCAATGTGGTCGCGGAGATTGTCGCCCAGGCGCGGCTCCCCCCAGCGCCGCACCTCGACGTTCTCTGACTCGTCCTTGCCCTGGGGGACCGAGGGATGGAGTAGGTTGGGCAGGCGGAGGAGGATCTCCTTAGTCCGGGCCTCGGACCCCTGGGCTTCCTCGTCCGCGGCCTTTATCTGGAAGGGTATGGCCTTCATCTCCCGGACCTTCTCCTCTATCGGCTTCCCCTCGGCCTTGAGCCTGGATATCTCCACGGCAATCTTGTTCCGCCTATGCTTCAGCTCGTTGGCCCCCGTTATCGCCTCCCTCCTCTTCTTATCCCACCCCAGGAGCTCGTCCACCAAAGGGATCTTCTTCACCAGCCCCCGCCTCTGGAGGTCCTCCCTGACCATCTCCGGCCGCTCCCTGACGAGGTTTATGTCGAGCATCCTACACCCTCAGGAGGTCCTCTATGAGGCGCTCGCAGAAGAGGAGGTCCTCCACCGTCGCCTGGAAGGTGCCCAGGGACTCGTGCTCCACCGAGGTTATCACCCTCTTGCCCTCCTGGACGGTCCTGACCGTGAGCTTTCGGGGAAGGACCCTGTTGTCCAGCTCCAGGAGCTGGGCCACGGTACCGGCATCTTGCTCATCACGGTATACGAACTCGAACCTACCCCTGAACATGGAGCTGCTCCCTGAGCCTCTCTTCCGCCAGGCGGAGGAACTCCTCCTCCTTCCCCTTCTGGATCTTCGCCCCCGCCGCTATGTCGTGCCCTCCGCCCTCGCCGCCAATGGTCTGGGTCACTGCCTGCATGACCTTCCCCAGATTGAGGCCCCGCTCCACCAGCTCCCTTGTCCCGCGCCCCGAGACCTTTATGAACCCGTCCTTGGTCTCCGAGAAGGCGAGGATGGGCCTCAGGGGGCTCAAGAGACGGGAGTTGAGGACCATCGATGCTACCGTCCCTATGACCCGCTCGTCGATCTCGTCCTTGGCGTGGAAGTGATACAGCACGCCCGTATCCTTCACCCTCTCGATGTTTGCTGAGATCCAGGCATAGCAGTTGGAGAGGTAGGCCTTGTGCTCCCTGAGCATCTCCAGGGCCTTGTGGTAGATGGACCCCCGCTCCCCCAGGCAGACCGCCAGGCCGATGCCCATCTGCCCGTGCTTCCCGCATCCGTTGAGGAGGGTGGCGTACTCCTTGGCGTCCCTCAGGGGGGTCCGCTCCGCTTCCCGGACGAGGGTATAGACCTCCCCCACGATCATCTCCGCCACCTTGGGGGGGATCTTATGCTCGATCATCTTCAGGATCAGGGCTGTGACCAGCCGCTGCCTCTCGTCCTTGGAAAGGTCGGCCAGCATGGTATACTCCTCTCCCCGCTTCACGGGGATGTCCAGGTCGTTGAGGAACTGGACGGCCGAGGATTCGCTCCCGCTGAGCCCGGGGATGAAGGGCTCGGTGGTGTACTCGATGGCCTTGTGGAGGGGCCGCGTCTGCCTCCCGAAGAGCCTCAGGTCCTTCTCCACCACCAGGACCCCCGCCTCCAGACCGTCCCTCACTATCTCCCTGTTCAGCCCGATGAGCCCCCCATTGGCATCCTGGAGGTCCCCCACCGCCCCCACTATCCCCAGGGCTGCCAGGTCCTTATTCCTGGGGTTGAGGGCCCTGGCGAAGAGGTACGCCATCCCAGAGCCCGAGACCTCCCGGGCCCCCTCTATGCCATAGTTGTGGGGATTTATGTGGTGGAGGCCAGGGGGCTCGAAGGGCCTGGGCTGGTGGTGGTCCAGGACTATGGCCTCGGTCCCGTCCAGGAGGTGCCTCCCTATCCCCTCCAGGAGGCCGGAGCCGATGTCCGTGAAGAGGAAGACCTCGGGCCCGTCCCCTTTCAGGTGGGGCAGGTGGGCCTCCTCCAGCTGCTCGAGGCAGCGGGTGTGGACGCTGTGCCCCTCCCTCAGTAAGGCCTTGTGGACTATGGCCCCCGACGTGATCCCGTCGGCGTCGTTGTGGGTTATGACCCTGGCCACCCTCCCCTTCTCCAGCTCCTCCCTCAGGATCGCGGAAGCCTTTTGGAGGGCCTCTTCCATCTCCTTGGGGACGGAGTCTGGCATCTCACTTCACCAGGAACTTCGCCTGGTTGATATCGAACTTCCAGTCCGCTGGGATCCTCCCTTCCCTTATGTAGTACTTGGCCAGCCTCTTTATCTTGGCCTCGATGAGCTGCCATCCCCTCTTGGCGGTCATGTCCTTGGGATTGGCATCCCGGTGCCGCTGGAGCTCGGCTATCCTCTTGAGGAGGTTCGTCAGGTCCTCCGGCAACTCGGCCTTGACCCCCTTCTCTTCCAGGATCTGCCCGACCCTCTTCTTGGTTATGAGCTTGACACTCGGTACCCCCTGCTGATCCCTCAGGATGGTCCCTATCATGCTGGGGTTCTCGCCCTTCTTGGCCAGCTTGACGATCTGCCCCTCGATATCCTCCGGGGTGGCCTCGACCCACTCAGGGGGAGCGGTCCTGTAGGGCCTGGTAGAGCCCGACTTCCCCTTCTTCGTTGAGTGCATCCTCGACATCATCTACCTCCTAGGTAATCGGCGAGCCGCTCCAAGGCGAGCTTTCTATGAGAGATCTCGTTCTTACGTCTTGCGTCCTCGGCAAAGGTCTTGTTGTGACCCGCAGGTGTGAAGATGGGATCGTACCCGAACCCACCCTCTCCCTTCGCCTCCTGGGAGATAGAACCTCGTACCCGACCCTTAAATATCTTTTGGCCGCCCTCGGTCATGAGGCCCACCACGCTCTCGAAGGCCGCCCCGCGATTCTCCACGCCCTCCAGGAGGCGCAGTATCCCTTTATTACCGATGGTCCTCTGGACATAGCTGGAGTAGACCCCGGGGAAGCCCTTCAGCGCGTCTATGAAGAGCCCCGCGTCCTCGATGAAGGTGCCCGGCTCGAGGCCCAGGAGGGCCTCCTGGACGACCTCCTCCAGGGTGTCCGCCTGCACCTCCCTATATGCCTCCTGGAGGAGCGCTACCCGGATGTTGTGCTTGGAGAGGATCGCTTCCGCCTCCCGGAACTTGTGGAGGTTGGTGGTCCGGAAGTGGAGCATGCCCTCTCTTTATTTTATATAAATAAAAACCCTGGCCTCACTGCCAGCGGACTCTCAATAGGGCGGCTATGACGACCAGCAGACCCCCGAGCCAGAGGAGGTACTCCCTGGCCGACTGCCCCTCTTCCCCCCAGAGCCCCTCGCCCATGACGGTAGGTCGGCTCCGACGGATAAGAACTTTTGGTTTACGCCCGTGCTCTGGTTCAGGCCCGCCCTGTGAAGTACCGGCCGCGGCGCTCGATCAGGCGGAGCCTCTCCAGGACCTCCTCGTGCCCCCCGTAGCGGAAGGCGTAGCCTTCCTGGAAGGCGCCGAAGCACTCCTCCTCCAGCCGGTGGTGGGTAGACCTCAAGGCCCGCCTGAAGACCAGGAGGTCCACCCCTTTCGCCTCCACGGCCTCGCTCACCTCCCCGAGCCCGAAGTCTATGAAGTATATCCGCCCCTCCTTCAGGATCATGTTGGAGGTCGTCAGATCACCGTGGATGAGATGGGCGGCGTGCATGAGCCCCACCGCCTCCCCCACCCACCTACAGACGCTGAGCCTCTCCTCCGGGGGCAGGGTCTCCAGGACGTCTCTCAACGGCCGTCCGTCCAAGTACCCCATCCTCAGCGTCGTCCCCTTGGTATCGACGTCATAGACGAAAGGGGTAGCAACCCCTGCCCTCCTGGCTAGCGAGAGGAGTCTTGCCTCTCTCCGCGTCCGGGTCCTCCTCAGGGCCTCGTCCAGCTCGGCAACGCGGTAGGCCTTCTTCACCCTCTCCTTGACCACCACGTCTCCCTCCAGGTAGATGTCGGCCTCCGCCCCTTTCCCGATCCGTTTTACGGCTTCGTCCACCTTTTCTTCAGAGGTACGATCTGAGTCCCGGGATGGCGCTCTCTCCACTATATCTCCTCCTGCTCCTGCCTCCAGAGGAGGTCTACCTCATCTGTCCGGACGAGAAGGTCGAGCCACGCGATCGTCATCTGTTGCCCCCGAGGACCCCCTTAGGGGGGCAGTAAAAGGTCGGTCCGTGCTCTTCCGCTTCCATGGAGAAGGCCGTCTCCTGGAGGCTCCTGCAGACGTCCTCCGTCCGCGCCTGCTTGGCCAGTTGGAAGGCTACGTTGAGGAGGCCCGAGAGATACCGCCCCTTCTCGATCTCTCGCCCCAGGGCCTTCTTCACCGCGATGTGAGCGGCTACCGCTTTGGCGATGAGTCTCTTCGATGCCTCTGGAGTGTGGATGAGCTGTGCCTTCATGATTCCCTTCCAATCTCCATTGTGTCAGGGGTCCTTTATGACTTTTTACCAGAAGATCTGAAACTTTTAAGGAGTGGAAGATATAACACAAAGATTTAAATGTTAGTAAATACTATAAAAGAGAGAAAGAGAAGAAGGGGGGAGTAGAATGTTTCGTAGGTCTGTTCTGGTAGCTCCGTTTGTTTTGGCCGTGATTTTGGGACTGACAGTGGCTTTTGTATATGCACAATCAGTAAGCCCATCGTCAGTGAATATAAATCCATTGGGGGCAGGACAATCCACAACGGTGACGAAGACGGTCACCACGGGTCCGATCCCTCCTAATCCCGACATCTACTTCCTGACAGACAGCACGGGGAGCATGGGCGGCACCATCGCCTCGGTTCAGAGTTCAATGTCAAGCATCCTTTCTACTGTAGCGTCAGCGGAGCCCACCGCCCAGTTCGCTGTGGGAGAATACAGAGACGTTGGTGACGCATTCGTACACCGAACCACCCAGACGATGACCACCAACCAAAGCGCGGTCCAGACCGCTGTGAATAACTTAGCTGCTGGCGGTGGGGGTGACATCCCGGAGGCGAACCTCTTCGCCCTCCATCGGGTAGCCACGGATGGCGGCATCGGGTTCCGTTCCGGCTCCTCGAATATCGTAGTCTGGTTCGGAGATGCCGTGGGGCACGATCCGTCAGGTGGAATTACGGAAGCTACTGCAACCGCTGCGTTGCAGGCGGCGGGGATCACGGTGATTGCCATTGACACGGGCAACTTGAATGGAACCGGTCAGGCGGGCCGGATAGCTGCTGCGACCGGGGGCTCTTACCATTCCGCGATTCCGAGCAATGCGGGGTCGGTCGTTCTCGGGGCCATCCAGGCCTTGACGACGACCGTCACTCCCAGCGTCTCCTGTCCTTCGGGTGTCAGCCTCTCGTTCAGTCCCTCAAGTCACACGAATGTGCCGGGGAATACGACGGTGACCTTCCAGGAGACGATTACGGCCGGCATTGTACCGGGGACCTACACCTGCACCGTGACCTTCCGGGACTCGGCGGGAGCCACCATCGGCACCCAGACGGTTACGGTTACCATCCCCAACGACCCCCCCAACGCTGTCGATGATGCGGCCACGGTCAATGAGGACAATCCAGTGACCATCGACGTCCGGGCCAACGACAACGATCCCAATGGGGACCCCCTCACCGTCACGGCGGTGACCCAGGGGGCCAATGGGATGGTGACCACCAACGGGGCCAACGTGACCTACACGCCCAACCTGAACTTCAACGGCGTGGATAGCTTCACCTACACGATCGGGGATGGCCGGGGGGCCTTCGACACCGCCACAGTGACGGTGACCGTGAATCCG
>JBBSVP010000072.1:0-6224 GCA_038046745.1 Candidatus Hydrothermarchaeota archaeon | reverse complement strand
GACTTCCTGGCCGGCGATCTTGACGCTGCCTTTCTGCGCGCGCTCCAGGCCGAAAACGAGGAGCTGGAGCAGCGGATCGGGGAGCTAACCTCGGCCCACGGGGCTGAGATTGATGAGCTGCGGAAGGAGTTCGAGGAGCAGTTGGCTGCGGAGAGGAAGAGGACAGAGGAGCGCATCACCGAGATCAAGGCCAAGACCAAGGAGACGATCCAGAAACTCATAGACGAGAAGGGGGCCGTCATAGACGTCCTGAAGACGGAAAACATCGAGCTGAAACAGGAGAGCGCGGAGCTGAAGGAGAAGCTGAGATATTTGGAGGTGGAGCGCCTCTAGGCGGAAGGCTATGGTAGAGATCATGCAGGCCCTCCTGGGCATTGTGGCGGTGGCAGCCGCCGCTGCCATCTACAAGGCCAGGTCCAGCTCTCAGGAGGCGGCCCAGCTCAAAGAGATAGTTGAAGGAATGGAGAGGGAGAGGGGGGAGCTCCAGGGGCGCGTCAGGGCCCTGGAGGAGGAGTCCTCGGCCTTGAAGAGACGGGAGGAAGAACTCCAGCGGAAGTACGAAGCAGACTTCAAGGCCCTGAAGGACAGGGAGAGGAGGGTCATCGAGGACTCCCAGAAGCTGGAGGAGGGCCTGGCCCAGATAAACGTCCTGAAGGAGACCATAGAGCTCCACCGCCTCAAGGTCGGAGCTCTGGAGAGAGACAAGATCACCCTGAGGAAGAGGTACGAAGCCGAGATCGAGGACCTGAAGGAGAAGGTCAGGACTCTAACCGAGGCGACCAAGGACCAGGTCTATGCCGAGAAGGAGAGACTTGAGAAGGAGGTCGGTGAGCTGAATGAGAAGCTCCAAGAGCTCGTGGACGCCTCCTCCGGCATGGAGCGCTTAAAAGCGGAGAACGAGGCCCTGAAAGAGAAGCTTGCGAAGGCCAGGGAAGAGCTGACGAGATACGGCCTAGGTTGAGTCCTTTACCTCTTCTATCCCGAGCCGCACCAGTTCCTGCTTTATGAGGGGGAGAGATATCTCTCCCACGGCCTTCACCTCCCCGTTTATAGTGACCACGGCCCTTGCCTCCGTCTCCTGGATGAGCGCCGCTACCTCCGGATAGTCGCTGGTGGCGGTGAGGTCTATCCCTTCCACCAGGACCCTCCCCACGAACCTCCTCTTGAGGAGGCTGCCTAGGATCTCCACCTCCACAGCGGTCTCGTCCCCGTCCTCTGGGACGTAGAAGACCTTCACCAGAGCCTCCCCTTCGGGGGCTGCCTCAGAGGCCTTCTCCTGCTTGGAAAGGATGGGCATGATGGGCAGGCGGTCCCCGCTCTCCTCGTAGGTCTGGCAGCGGGACTCCTTCCACCTGTCAACGACGTATCCCTGGGCCACCTCATCGTAGTTGGCCCCGAAACAGAGTCGCCCTGTGTACTCGCAGTTGTTCCCCTGCCGGTGCTTGCAAGGCATGCCCATTGCCGACAGGTTAACCTCGGCGAGGAAAATTGCAGAGATAAAAGAAAACCGGCCTAGAAGACCGGCTTCACCTTGTACATGGCAATCTTGTTCTTCCTCAAGAGCTCCATGGCCTGGACGCCGTACTTGGGGAAGATGTGGAGGGTGGCGTGGAAGGGCGGGACCGTCATGAGCGTCTTGTACTTTACGGGTATCTTGTTCTCCTTGAGCATGTCGAAGGCCTTGTGATAGTCCCCGTTCGTGTAGTCGAGCCTTATGGGGATGGAGACATCGGTACCCCCAGGGACCGTGTCCACGATGAGCCCCTCCTTCTCTTTCCTCTTCCACTCCGCTATATCAGCGTCCGTCAGCGGCTCTACATACTCTCCTTCATGCAGTCTCGCCATAGCGTCACCTCAGAACAGTTTTCTATTATTATAGTTCCACGATATTCAGCGGACATATATAAATATTTTGCCCTGGTATAAACATGCCAAGATAAATTTAAATACATAATAGATTTAGGTTATATCATGGGGACGAAGGTCGGCCTCCTGACGGAGAGGCAGGCGGAGGTCCTGCGCTTCGAGGCCCTTGGATACAGCCAGGAGGAGATAGCCAGGGCTCTGGGGATCTCGCAGCCCAGGGTTTCTTCTGCATTGAAGGCGGCGAAGGAGAAAGTCGAAATGGCTGGGGTTACCCTGGAGTTCTACAAAGAGGTAACGTACATCGGGGAGCAGAAGAGGGCCGGATATAAAGGATATCTGGTCCTCGGGGAAGGGCCTTGAACCCTCGGTAACCTTTTTATACGAAGACCGCCAGAGAGCACAGCAAGACTTTAGTGAAGTCAAAAAAAGGAGGGCTTTGAGATATGAATGTATGGCCAGTAAATAGCAGGTATAAATTCGCTATACTCTTGGTACTGGGGCTCTTCCTGGTAGGGTGCATAGCGCCATCCACCACCACGCCCCCCCAACGACGGCGGCACCGACCATGGCACCCACCACCGCCCCACCCACGCTAGCGCCCCCAACTCCAGCCCCAACGACGGCGGCACCCGTAGTGACTGCGCCTCCGATCCCCATAGAGAAGCAGCCAAAGATAAAGCTGGTCACGTACCCGACTGACGTCTTGAAAGAGGATACGATGATCTTCAAGTGGGAGGTCACTGGTGGGGTGCAAGGTAATATAACCCATACCGCCATCCACTACGGTACCAAGTCTGGTAAGGTCTTCACTGACTACTCCATGGCCTCGAAGATCTTGACCGGAAAGAGCCCGGGCACGTTCACAGTGACCGTGAAAGCTCCAGAAGCGGGGGGCGTCCTGTACTTCAGGGCCCACGCCATCGTGGACGGGCAGCATGTCTATACGGAAGAGAAGACGATAGTAGTAGGATAAGGGTACTGGTCCCTGGCGGATAGCGGCAGCCTCCGGAGGGACAACCCTCCTCTTTTTTTCTTATTATCCTAACTGCCAACTGGAACGAGGGACGTGGCCTGGATCTACTTCAGGAGAGCATCTACGTCTACAACAAGGAGAGGACCAGCATCCCCTAGCTAGGCCAGGGAGGAGACCAGGTCCCCCCGGGTCACTATTCCCACCAGTCTCTTCTCTCTGTCCAGGACCGGGAGGCGGTTCACGCCCTTCGCCATCATGAGGCGCGCCGCCTCGCCTATGGGGGCGTCGGAGCCTATGGATACGACCTCCCTGGTCATGACCTCCTCCACCTTTGTGGCCGAGGTCCTCTTGGCCCTCTCCTCCAGCCCCTTCAGACTGAGGCCCATCCTGACCGGGAGCTCCAGGATATCGAAAGGGGTGGGGAGGAAGGTCTCGATCCTCATCTGGTAGGACTCCAGGAGGCGGAGGAGGTCGGCCTCGCTCACTATGCCTACCACCCGCCCACCATCCACCACAGGCCCGCCGCTGATCCCTCTCTCCCGCAGGGCCCTGGCCACCTCCGCCACGCTCGCCCCGGGCTGGAAAGTGACCACCTCCCGGGTCATGACCTCGCCCACGGTCTTCATGGGTGGATCCCCAGCCCCCTGAGCCCCAGGGTCTCCTGGTAGCCCTGCATGATGTTCATGTTCTGGATCGCCTGGCCTGCGGCCCCCTTCACCAGGTTGTCCAGGGTGGATACCACTACCAGCCTTCCTCTCTCGCTGTCCACGCCGAAGCAGCCTATGTCCACGAAGTTTGACCCGCGGACGGCTGACATCCTGGGCACCTCCCCTGCCCCCAGGACCCTGATGAAGGGCTCTTCCTGGTAGAACTGCCGGTAGAGCTTCTGGATCTCTTCTCCCCTCGTCACCTCGGAGAGGAAGGCGTGGATGGTGGACGAGAGCCCCCTTACGACAGGGACTAGGTGGGGGACGAATGATATCTTCACGCCTCTCCTGAGGATACCGAGCTCCTGCTCTATCTCCGGTAGGTGGCGGTGGGAGGTCACACTGTAGGCCAGGACCGACCCATCGGCCATGGCAAAGTGGGTCTTCTGGGTGGGCTCCGCACCAGCCCCCGAGATGCCGCTCTTGGCGTCCACGACGATCTTGCCGAGGTCTATCAGCCCCTCTTTCACCAGCGGCGCCAAGCCGAGGATGGCAGAGGTGGGGTAGCACCCAGGGTTTGCCACCAGCCTGGCGCCCTTTATCTCTCTCCTGTGGAGCTCGGGGAGGCCGTAGACCCCTTTCAGCTCCGGGCACTGGTGCTTGACCTTGTAGTACCGCTCGTAGGTGGCCACGTCCCTGAACCGGAAGTCCCCGCTCAGGTCCACGACCTTGACGCCCCGCTCCAGGACCTTTGGGACCATCTGCATAGAGATGGTGTGAGGTGTGGCGAGGAAGACGAAGTCCGAGCGGGAGGCCACGGCCTCCGGGAGCAAATCCTCGAACCTCATGTCCAGGATACCCCGGAGATTCGGGTGGACGGAGCCCACCTCCGCCCCTTTGAAGGTTCTGGAGGTGACACATGCCACCTCCACCTCCGGGTGGCCTGCGAGGAGCCTGAGGAGTTCCCCTCCAGTGTAACCTGAAGCCCCTATTATCCCCACGCGCATGGGATTCTCTATCTCCGGGACGCTATATAAGGGTTGTCAGACTCCGAGGAACTCAGAGGAAGTTCTCCAGGGACCGCTGGCTCTTGGCGAGCCTCCTCTGCCGGGAGACCACGAACTCCTGGAAGCGCTCCAAGTTGTGGAACTTCAACCCTCGCACCGCCTGGAAGTTCCAGTCCGTGGCCACGATGCTCGCCACGCTGTTGGCTATGTTCGCAGACTTCAGGGGGTCGTTGGTCTTGAGGTAGCTGGCTACGAAGGCCCCGGCGAAGGCGTCCCCGCACCCTGTCAGGTCTATCACCGTAGGCTGGTGGAGGGAGGGGAAGAAGCTGATCTCGTCCTCGACTACTATGCTCCCATAGACCCCCATGGTGACGACCAGGAGGTTGTGGGGGGCCCTCTTCAGGGCGTTCAGGGCCTGCTCCAGAGACTTGGTCTCCGTCAGCCTCATGGCCTCCTCGTCGTTCAGGGTAAAGATGTCCACCTTTGGCATCAAGTCCAGGATCTCGCCCCGGTACTTGAGGAAGTAGCCCCCGTGGGTGTTGAGAGATATGCAGGCATTTGAGCGCTTTCGGAGGAAGTCCACGAAGGCCCTCTGTTTGGAGGCGGCCATGGGGGCTATATGGAAGGCCTGGGCATCGGCGTAGGCGGGGGGTATGTCCTCGGGCCTTATGTATACCCCCACGTTCAGCTCGTGCCTCGTATAGTTGGCAGAGCCGTCCTTGGCATAGTCGATGTCGAAGAGGGTACTCTTACCCCCGACCCTCTTCAGGCCGGTAGTGTCTATCCCCGCCTCCTTCAGGGTTGAGTGGAACTCCGCCGGGAAGTCCCCCCCGACGCGGGATACAAGCCCAGTCCTGGAGAAGATCTTCGCCCCCATGGCAGAATAAACGGCCGCGCCACCCAGCTGAGTATTCTCCCTCCCCCCTGTCCTGATCCTGTCGATGCTTATGTGGCCTACCGTGACGCACTCCATCCCCAATACATCGATGGCATGGGCTAAAATAGGTTTTGATGAGTAAATTTTAATAGCCCAGTGCCCCCCTGTTAGGCTGTGCCCAAGTTCCATGGCGTCGAGGTGGAAGATACCTACTGCGAGGCCTTCGAGGGCCTCTTCACCAGGTTTATCATAACTGCCAGGGACGGGAGGAGGCTGAAGCAGGCGGCCTACGGATCCACTGCCCTGCCCTCGACGGTCTTCGGGGAGGCAGAAGGAGGCGTAGAGCGCTGGCTCCAACCCATGGAAACTCCAGACGGGAGGGTTGGAGCCTTCGTCCAGATATGGGTGAACTGCGGCAAGGGCGCCAGGGAGAGGCTCGAGCAGGAGCTTGGGAAGAGGGTGCGGCAGGGGGTCCTGGTGGTGCCGACGACAAGGGTCTTCGACGCCCTTCCCTCCGAGGATAGCATAGATACCATGGCCAGGATCGGCCACTGCGGTGACGGTTATGAAGAGGTGATCAGGAGGTATGGACGGGAACTCATCTCCATACCTTTGATGATGGGCGATTTCTTGATAGAGCGCCGCCTGGGCTACGGGAAGGGGGTTATGGGCGGGAACGTGTGGCTCATGGCCGGGAGCGAGGAGGCTGCCCTGGAGGCGGGGGAGAAAGCCCTAAAGGGCCTTGGCGAGGTGGAAGGTACAATAGCCCCTTTCGGGATCTGCTCGGCCGGCTCCAAGGTGGAGACGAGGTATCCTGAGATAGGCCCCACAACGAACCACCCCTACTGCCCCAC
>JBBSVP010000071.1:0-6456 GCA_038046745.1 Candidatus Hydrothermarchaeota archaeon | reverse complement strand
TTATGGTGATCTTCTGCTCCTTGCCGGTACCGAGGTCCTTGGCGGCGACGTTGAGGATGCCGTTGGCGTCTATGTCGAAGGTCACCTCGATCTGCGGCACCCCCCTGGGCGCTGGCGGGATCCCGACGAGGCTGAACCTCCCCAGGGAGACATTGTCCGCGGTCATGGGCCTCTCCCCCTGGAGGACGAGGATCTCGACGGAGGTCTGGAAGTCCGCCGCGGTGGTGAAGACCTGGGACTTCTTCGTCGGTATCGTCGTATTCCGCTCTATGAGCTTGGTGAATACGCCGCCCAGGGTCTCGATCCCCAGCGAGAGAGGGGTGACGTCCAGCAGGAGGATGTCCTTCACCTCTCCGGCCAGGACCCCGCCCTGGATGGCGGCCCCCGCGGCCACGCACTCCATCGGATCGATACCTCTCTCCGGCTCCTTTCCTACGAACTTGCGGACGTACTCCTGGACGATGGGCATCCTGGTGGGGCCTCCCACCATTATTATCTTGTCGATCTCGCTGGGCTGCATCTCCGCATCTGCGATGGCCTGGCGCATGGGCCCGTCGCACCTCTCCACAACCGGCCGCACGATCTCATCGAGCTTCGACCTGGTCATGGTCATGGTCAGGTGCTTCGGCCCCGAGGCGTCAGCAGTGATGAAGGGAAGGTTTATATCGGTCGTGGCCACGGTGGAGAGCTCTATCTTGACCTTCTCCGCCGCCTCCTTCAGCCTCTGCTGGGCCACCCTATCGTTCCTCAGGTCTATCCCTGTATCCCTCTTGAACTCCCCCGCTATGTAGTCCACGAGGGTGGCATCCATGTCTGTGCCCCCGAGCTGGGTGTCGCCGGCCGTTGCCTTGACCTCGAAGACCCCCTCCCCGAACTCCATTATGGTCACGTCGAGGGTCCCCCCGCCCAGGTCGAAGACCATGATCGTCTGCTCTTTCCCTGCCTTGTCCAGGCCGTATGCCAGGGAGGCGGCGGTGGGCTCGTTGATTATCCTCACGACCTCGAGCCCTGCGATCTCCCCAGCGTCCTTCGTCGCCTGCCTCTGGTTGTCGTTGAAATAGGCAGGGACCGTTATCACGACCTTCTTCACCGGCTCGCCGAGGAAGGCCTCGGCATCCCTCTTTATCTTCTGGAGGATGAAGGCCGAGATCTCCTGGGGCGTGTACTCCTTGCCGAAGACCTTGAACTTGTGGGTCGTCCCCATCTTCCTCTTGGCGGCCATGATCGTCCCCTCGGGGTTGGAGACGGCCTGCCTCCGGGCCGGTTCGCCCACGAGCATCTGCCCGTCCTTGGTAAAGGCCACGTAGGATGGGAATGCCTTGCCGTAGGCCGTGGTCCCCTCGGCGCTGGGGATGATGGTGGGCTTCCCGCCCAGCATCGCCGCTGCCGCTGAGTTGCTCGTGCCCAGATCTATGCCTATGATCTTCTCCATATTACTCCACCTCCTTCTTCTTTGCCACTTTGACCTTGACCTTCGAACATCTTATGACCTTCTTGTTGAGCATGTACCCTCTCTGGTACTCCTCCAGCACCGTGTCTTCGTCGCAGTCTTCCCTCTCCTCCCGGAGGACCGCCTCGTGGAGGAAGGGGTCGAACCGGGCTCCCAGCGCCTTGATGGGCTCTAAGCCTTCCTTCTCCAGGACGTCTTTGAGCTGCTGGAAGGTCATCTCCACCCCCTCCAGAAGGGCCTCCTTCTCTCCGTTGGCCCCGTTCTCCAGGGCCCGCTCCAGGTTCTCGTACACGTCCAAGAGTTGCTTCACCAGCCCCTCGGTGGCGGACTTGGCGGACTCCTCTCTCTTTTTCTCTACCATCTTCTGGTAGTTGTCGAAATCCGCCTGGAGGTACTTGAGGCGCGTCAGGTACTCTTCGGCCTCCTTCTTCTTCTCCTCCAACTCCTTCTTCAGGGCTTCGATTTCGATCTTCTCCAGCTCCGTCTCGTCAGCCATGGTCCCACCTTGCCAGCAGCATTATTCCAGAAGGCCTGGTTAACAAGGTAAAATATTTTAGTAACCAAAGGTAATTTTATCTTGTGGCATCCCTATAACCTTCCCCCACAGCCCCGGTAGCCTGTTCCATGGCACTAGTATTTGTCCGTAGGGCTATAATAACTTAGCCGCTGTTACGCTTCCTCTCCATAGCTATGAAGTTCTACAAGTACCAGGGCACTGGGAACGACTTCATCCTGGTAGAAAACCTTCGGGGAGAGATACCGGAGGAGGATAAGGCGCCGATGGCGAGGCGGCTCTGCGAGAGGAGGTTCGGGGTCGGTGGCGATGGGCTGTTACTGGTGGAGCCGTCGGCCGTCGCGCCGGTGAGGATGCGGATCTTCAACCGCGACGGCTCCGAGGCCGAGATGTGCGGCAACGGGGTGAGATGCTTCGCCAAGCACGTCTACGAGAGGCACCTGGCCGGCGGGGCCGAGATAGCCATCGAGACCCTGGCGGGGGTGAAGCATGTCAGTCTCCGGTTCCAAAACGGAAAGGTGGCGGGGGTGCGGGTGGAGATGGGGCGCCCCAGGGATGTGGTACTGGAAGAGAGGCTGGAGATGAGGGGAAAGGAGATGATCCTGTCGCACCTGGATATGGGAGTCCCCCATGCCGTCATCCTGGTGGAGGACCTGGAGGAGGTAGATGTAGAAGGACTTGGCCGGGAGATAAGGCATCATCCGTTCTTCCCCAAAGGCACCAATGTAAATTTCCTTCAGCGGCTGGGCGAGAGGGCCTTCAGGGTGAGGACCTACGAGAGGGGGGTGGAGGGGGAGACCATGGCATGCGGCACAGGCACCAGCGCCTGCGGGGTCGTGGCGTCTCTCCTCTATCTGCCGGATGGCGGGGGGATGGAGATCAGGACCCGAGGTGGCCCATTGAGGGTAGAGGTGGCGAAGGGCGCCGGGGGCAGGGTGGAGAAGGTCTTCATGGAGGGCCCCGCGGAGCTCGTCTTCGAGGGTATCATACCATAGTTATTTTACTATTTACAGCACGAAATTTTATATATCCCTTCGCATATAACAGCCAATCACGATGATCTTCAAGAGAGAGATGGAGGAAAGGGCGAATAGGCAGGATACCCGGCAGAGCATCATGAACCTCCTCAAGAGAGAGGAGATGAATGTCAACGAGCTGAGCGAGAAGCTGGGCGTCAGCCCCACCGGTACGAGACAGCACCTCATGATCCTGGAGAAGGACGGCCTCATAAAATCTGTCCCCCTGAAGGGCGCCATGGGGAGGCCGAAGTACGTCTATTCCCTGACTGAGAAGGCCGAAAACCTCTTCCCCAAGGCCTACGACGACTTCCTGGAGTGGGTTATAGAAGAGATCGTGGAGCTGGAGGGGGAGAAAAAGACCAGGGAGCTCTTCCAGAGGATCGCCAAGAAGCGAGCAGAGACGCTCAAGGACCAGTTCGAGGGGAAGGGCCTGGAGGAGAGGATCCAGATCCTGACAGGGCTCCTTGACAAGAGCGGATGCTACGCTGAGTATTCCAAGGGGGGCAATGGATACACCATAAAAGAGTACAACTGCGTCCTGAAGAGGCTGGTGGGACGCTACGGTTCCATCGTCTGCGCCCACGACGCCGCCTTCTTCGAGGCCCTTCTGGGGGAGAAGGTGGAGATGAAGGATAACATCGGCCAGGGGGCGCGGTTCTGCGCCTTCGAGGTCAGGGCTTCCCAGTCGCCGCTCTCCAGGTCTTTCGTCAGGGCCTGACACTTTTCCCCCGCTAGCCATATAGCTAATTATCTCCCCGCCTCCAAGCGGCAGAGGGATGAGGAAGGTCATCTCCGCCAGCGAGGTGGGGTCCTACATCTTCTGCCCCAGGGCCTGGCACATGCACTGGGTCTGAAAAACACTCGGCCCATGCAGCCCAGGTGGAGGGGACCGTCAGGATGGCCAGAGGTATGATGGTATTCTCCCTCCTCGCCGCCCTATCGGGCCTTTTATACCTCTTGACTTCCGTCGCATTTTTTCCTGCACCTCTCCGCGATCTCTGCCATCTCTGCCATGGTAATGGTCCTCCTCGCCAGGCGGGGCGTAGAGAGACAGGGGTCCGAGGAGCGGTGGTATACACAGACGCTAAAGGGGACGAGCCCAGGGTTCGGGGTTCTGAGGTACGAGGACAGGGAGTTCAGGGTCCCATACACCCCCATGGAGAGGCTCACCCTCCTGGGACGCCTCCGGGAGATGCGCCATATGATGGCACTGGGCTCCTGCCCCCCTGGGCAGCGAGATAACTGTTGCACCGTCTGCGGCTACCGGAGCCTCTGCGGATTTTAATTACCCGATGTTAGGATTCGGCCTTCCATAAAATGGAAGGCATACTCGACGTGCTGGGCAACGAGACGCGCCGGGAGATCCTCCAGCTCCTCTCGATCCACCCCTGCTATGTGAGCCAACTGGCCCATGAGCTGAACGTGGGGCAGAAGGCGATAATAGAGCACCTCCAGCTGATGCACGAAGCCGGGATCCTGGAGATCAGGCTGAAGCGGGTGGAGAGGGGGAGGCCGAGGAAGTACTACCTGATATCAACGAACCTCCACCTGAACGTCCGCATAGGCCAGGACACCTTCCAGGTGGAGACCCTCACGCCCAGGGGGGACGAGAGGGCCCTGGTAGCATATCCAGGGCTGGAGAGGCTGGCCGAGGCCTTCGAGAGGGTCATGGTCTCGGACAAGGAGGAGAGGATCGAGGGATTGGAGCTGATCCTCGAGGAGCTCCACGCCGAGGAGAAGAAGTTCTATGGGGCCAAGAGGGTCGTGGAGTATCTCGTCAAGCAGGCGCTCTACGAGCTGAAGAGGGAGAGGGAGCTCTACCCCTAAAGTATTTAAGGGGGTAAGCCAATTATTCCTACGAGGCAAGAGAATGGCAGAGGATATCATCCATGTCAACGACTCCAACTTCGACGACGTGGTCACTAAGAGCCCAGCCATCCTGGTGGACTTCTGGGCGGACTGGTGCCATCCCTGCAGGATGGTAGCCCCCGTCATAGAGGCCCTGGCGAAGGAGTACAAGGGGAAGATGACCTTCGGAAAGCTGAATGTGGATGAGAGCCCGAAGTCTGCATCCCGTTTCAACGTCATGAGCATCCCGACCCTGATGATCTTCAAGGAGGGGAAGGTCGTGGACAAGCTGATTGGCGCTGTTCCCAAGGAGCAGATCGAGGCCAAGATAAAGCCCTACCTCTAGCCTGTTTTTCTATGGTGAGCGATATGGAAGCCCAGTCTGCAACCTATACCGACAAGCTACGATGCATCTCCTGCGGCGCCTATGTCACGATAGGCGCTGGGTCCGTCAAGCTCCCCTGCCCGGAGTGCGGCGAGGTCGTCGGCCGTTGCGCCCGGTGCCGGATCTTGGGGAAGAAGTACAACTGCAAGTGCGGCTACGAGGGCCCCTGATGGCCGAGGTCCTGGTCACCCTGAAGGTGATGCCCGAGGACGCAGGCACGGACCTGGGGTCCATGGAATCAGAGATAAAGAAACTCCGGGAGGCCCGGTTCAACGGCGTCGAGAAGGAGCCCATAGCTTTCGGCCTCGTGGCCCTCAAACCGTCCTTCGTGATGGACGATGCGGAAGGGGCCACGGAGAAGCTGGAGGAGGCCCTGCGGCAGGTGAAGGGCGTGGGCGGGGTCGAGGTCGTCCAGGTGACGAGGCTGCTCTAGGCGGCCAGCGCATCAACGATGGGAAGAGATTACTGGTGGGTGGTTGTCCTCGTCGTGGCCGTGATAGTAGGTGCGATCTATCTCTTTGGGAGGGGGTCTTAGCTCTATGGAGATGGGGCTACGGAGAAGCATGAGCCCGGCAACGAGCACCGGAATCTCTACAAAGAGCCAAGAGAGATATATTCACATTGGGCGCAATTTCGTATAACGTTCCGCGCATTTGCGAAGCTCGCCGAGTTCAAGGGACAACTGTAACACTTCCACAGGCTCGCCATGTCCGAGGCGAGTTTTGACGGAGTGAAGCGTGGTCGCAAATGCACTGTTAGGCGCTGTCGGTCCCAATCGATGCCTTGATCGCGAGAAGGTTCTACTCGCCTTTCAGCTCGTATCCTGTTGGATTTGTATCGATAATGTCTAATACGATGCGAATGCCGACTGCGATGATAATTCCTGTGTTGTACTTGTATGTCAAGCTAGACTCCTTTTGCTTCAAGTATACGGGCTCCCATTCGTAGCGGTAGCCGGATATTACACCTGCGACACGGTGTTCTTGTGGCTTTCCAGGCGGCGTATAGTATACTGGGCCCCCTGAGAAACCAGGGTTGTTGTGCCCGTCTAGCAGGAGATACTCAAGGCGATTATCGCGAAAAACGACACTAGAAACGATTGCCTTTTTGACGAGAGGAAGCGGGAAGTCTGCGTTCAACTCTGGTCCGACATCGGTGCTGAGACCATAAGGGTATCCAAGGAAGTAAACATCCTGGCCGAGGGCCATACCACCACTGCTTGGAATCAGTGGATGAAGAG
>JBBSVP010000070.1:4128-4732 GCA_038046745.1 Candidatus Hydrothermarchaeota archaeon | reverse complement strand
CCCCTCGATGTTGAAGAGGAACTCATGGGGGATCGTCACGCTGTAGCTGTTGCCTCTCTTGAAGATGCTTCGGCGGTATTCAATAGCCATGTATTACACCCTGCCTTATTCTATGCCTTACCCATATATATGCCTTTGTTTGGATTCTCTTTTATTATTCTTATATCGCCGGGACTAATTTAAAATAATGGTTGTTACTCTCGGTTATCCTTGACAGATAGAAGGGTCTAGCATGAGGGATAACAAGCGCTTTACGGGCATAAAGAGGTTCCTCCTCGGCCTCATAGCCCTCTTCCTCTTTGTCCTGGCAATCCAGGTCTTGAAGGAAGGGGCCAGAGCCCTCGCTCCATACGCTAAGGGGGTCGTGGACCTGAACAGCCCCGTGCGCTCCTTGGGCATAGGCTGGCTCTCCGCCATCCTCGTCCTGAGCGGCTCGCCCATAGCCGCCAGTGCCCTGGCGCTCTTCGACGCCGGTGCCATGGGCATGCTGGCAACCTTCACCATGATAAACGGCTCCAGGTTCGGGGCCTCCTTCGCCATCCTCCTCCTGGGCTTCTTCTACCACTTATTGGGCCACGAGAGGCACACCAGCTTCTCTGTGGGG
>JBBSVP010000070.1:0-4118 GCA_038046745.1 Candidatus Hydrothermarchaeota archaeon | reverse complement strand
TCACGGTCTACAGCATCGCCATGGCCATAGGCATCATCCTACTAGTGTACGATGTCCTTGGGTCCATACAGTTCAGTATACCCTCCGCCGCCACCCAGCTTATCAACCTCGGCTACGGGCCCAACCTGGACACCCTCGCTCAGAGGCTCGGGGGGGTCCAGCTCTTTCTCCTGGGGGTGGGGGTTATAATGGCGAGTTTCAGGCTCTTCGATGAAGTCCTCCTCCCACTGCGGCTGGAGGAGACGGAGTTCAGGAAGGTCCACCGCTATATCTACAACCCCTGGGTCATGTTCCTCCTGGGCTTCGGGGTCACGATCCTCACGACCTCCGTATCGGTCTCCATAGGGGTCCTGATACCCCTCTCCACCAGGGGCTATGCAAAGGCCGAGAACCTCGTCCCCTACATCATGGGCGCCAACGTATCGACCTTCATAGATACCCTCCTCGTGGCCCTCCTCCTGGGCAATCCCAGTGCCTTCACAGTGGTCCTGGCTGAGATGGTGGGCCTCACCATTGCCTCCGGCCTCATCATCCTCCTCTTCTTCCGCCGATACGAGAGGCTCATCCTCCGCACCATGCGGCTCATCAGCCTCTCAAGAAGGAACTTCCTCGCCTTCCTGGCGTTCACCTTTATATTCCCTATCTTCCTATTGGTGGTGTAAGTGCCCATGAGGTTCCTCATGACCACCGACGGCTCGAGGCACGCGGAGGGGGCGGTAGCCTACGGCAGCATTCTAGCTAACGCTCTCGGCGCCGATGTGACCCTCCTGGGCGTGGTGGAGAGCCCCGGGGAGAGTGAGATTGTGGAGGCCTCCCTCACGAGGTGCCAGGCCATCCTCCAGGGGCTGGAGGTTAGGAAGATGGTGAGGATGGGGCACGCCGACGAGGAGATCCTGAGGGAGAGCGAGAGGGAGTGCTACGACCTCGTCGTGATGGGCTCCCTTGGCGCCAGGGGGCTCACCAGGTTCCTCCTGGGCCCCACGGTCACGAGGGTGGCAAAGTACGCCAGGACATCGGTCCTCATAGTGAGGGGCGCCAGGAATGCCATCTCCAGGGTCCTCATCTGCACGGCGGCCCCCGGGGAGCGGGCCCAGACGAAGGTGGCCTTCGCGGCCAGGATAGCGCGGGCGGTGAAAGCCAGGGCGACGGTCATGCACGTCCTGGACGAGGTCCCACTGGTGGATATAGAGGACAAGGAGATGACGGTCCTGACGGAGACCCTCGAGGCCGCGACGCCGGAGGCGGAGCATCTGAGGCGGTGCCTCGCCATCCTGAAGGGGAAAGGGGTCGAGGGCGAGGCGAAGTTCCGCTACGGGCTCGTGGAGGACGAGATCCTGGCCGAGGCCGAGGAGGGGGGCTACGACCTGGTGATAATAGGGGCCCACGCTGCCTTGGGGGTGGAGAAATATCTCTTGGGGGACGTGGCCAGTAAGGTGGTGGACCACGCCAAGGTGCCGGTGCTGGTGGTCAGGCTGAGGGTGGGGGGCTCATGATCGCCCTCACTATCGCAGGCTCCGACTCGGGCGGCGGCGCCGGGATCCAGGCAGATATAAAGACCTTCGCCGCCTTGGGGGTCCATGGCCTCTCTGTCGTCACCGCCCTCACGGCCCAGAATACCAGGGGCGTGGAAGAGGTCTTCGAGGTGCCGGCGGATTTCGTGAGGGCCCAGATGAAGGCCCTCGAGGCAGACTTCGAGATCAGGGCCGCCAAGACCGGGATGCTCTGCTCCGGAGATTTGGTGAAGGTCGTCGCGAAGGAGATAGGGGATTACCCTCTGGTGGTGGACCCTGTAATGGCGGCCCAGGCGGGAGGACGGTTGCTGGAAGAGGATGCCCTCGACACCCTGAAGGAGCGCCTCTTCCCGAGGGCCCTCCTGGCCACGCCAAACATCCCGGAGGCCGAGGCCCTGCCCGGCATCAGGATAAAGGGCATAAGAGACATGCGGAGGGCATGCCAGGCCATAGCCGAGTGCGGATGCAACGTGGTGGTGAAAGGGGGACACCTGAATGCCGTGGATGTGCTCTACCTGGACGGCACCTTCCACGAGCTCAAGGCCCGGAGGCTGCCCTACAGCGCCCACGGCTCCGGCTGCACCTTCGCTGCGGCCATCGCCGCCCAGCTGGCCATGGGGAGGGAGCTCCTCCAGGCCATGAAGGGGGCCAAGGCCTTTGTCACCGGGGCCATAGCTGACGCCTACAGCCCTGGGAAGGGGCGGAGGGTCGTGAACCCCATGGCCGCTGCCGAGAGGGTACTGGTCCTGGAGGAGCTGAGAGGGGTGGTTGCCGAGATGGAACAGGACAAACGCCTATGCGAGCTCATCCCTGAGGTAGGCTCCAACATCGCCTACGCCCTGCCCAACGCCAGGGGGCCAGGGGATGTGGCCGCCGTGAGGGGGAGGATCGTCAGGGTGGGTAATGAGGTCAGGGCAGTGGGCGGCGTGGCCTTCGGCGCCTCCAAGCACGTGGCCACCATCACCCTCACCGCCATGGCCTTCGATCCCGCCATCCGCTCGGCCATGAACATCCGGTACGGCAAGGACGTGCTCCGGGCATGCAAGGGCCTCCAGGTCTCCAGCTTCTCCAGGGAGGAGGAGCCGAGGTCCGTCAGCACCATGGAGTGGGGCACCAGGAAGGCCATCAAGGCGCTAGGCCGCGTCCCAGACGTCATCTACGACCTGGGCGCTGTCGGGAAGGAGCCCATGGTCAGGGTCTTCGGGAGGGACCCCAGGGAGGTCTGGGGGACGGTGGTGGGGATACTGGAGAGGCTGTAGACCTTTCTTAACGTTTTTTCATCTTTTTATTAGTCCATTTAATTATTTCTATAGCAGTTTTCTTAAAATTTTGGTCGTTATCTAAATACACACGTGTAAACCGCTTAGTTCCTTGGATAATAAGCTTGTATTTGCCTCTAGAAATTAGTTTAACTATCCGAAGCAGCTGAAGACTAGGCAATGTTTTAGGGTCTGATAACGATTTATTCCAAACTGCTGCTACGTAAATTTCTTTTAGGCCTCGTCTTCGGAATCCCAATAATTCACTCTTTTGGAATTTCAGATATCTATTTGAAAATTGATATAGTTCGGTATCTCGAGAAAGTATCCACAAATAAAATTCAAAAAGAACCCAAACAGACATCGGTATTAATACAATAATTCTATTTAGAATTAGATAGGCACTTCCAATGACTAAAACTAGAAATCTAAAAAAGTATCTGACAAGTGATATTATTCTAAAAAGGCTCTCATGCACATCAAAATGTTCTGCGTATGTTCCTTCGGTAAGAGCAGAAGCGTACCAATACTCTTTATCATTCTTTATTAGATTCAAAATTTTTGGATGATTCGCAGCATATATGCAAATCTCGAAAAAATCTTTCCGAATGGTTCGCAGTTCATCGATATTTAAGGCAGAATACAATATTTTGTAGTACCACTCCTTAATCACTCTCTTACACTCCGACGTCTGCTACCTGTCAGCTCCCCGCCCTCTCTCATACTTCAGCAGCACCTTGAATATCGCCTTGGCCGCCAGGATCTGGGCGTAGCTGTCATAGAGCGGGGATATTTCCACGAAGTCCATCCCCACCATGTTCACCTTCTTGAGGAAGTCCAGGGACGAGACGAACTCCCGGAAGGTGAGGCCCGGGGGCTCGGGGTTGCAGACCCCGGCCGTCTCCTTCGGGTCGAAGACGTCGGCATCGATGGATAGATATACGTCTTTTCCGTCCACCACCTGCGCTATCCTCTCAGCGAGGTCGCCGTCGCAGGAGTTATAGTCGATGTATTTGACCCCCAACCCTTTTATGTCCTCGAACTCGTCCTTCAGGGCCGATCTCACCCCCACGATGAGGATGTTCTCGTAGCCCACCAGCTCCCCCACCCGCCGCGTGACGCAGGCATGGGAGAACCTATTTTCCAGATAATCCTCCCGGAAGTCCATGTGGGCGTCGTAGACGAGGTAGAAGGGCTTATCTTTGTAGGCCTTCAGGACGGGGTAGGTTATGGTGTGCTCTCCCCCCAGGCAGAGGGGTATCACACCTGCTTCCAGGATACCGCTAACGGTCTCCTCAACGCGGCGCGACGTTTCCTCGAAGTTCCCGAAGGAGACCTCCACGTCCCC
>JBBSVP010000069.1:0-6955 GCA_038046745.1 Candidatus Hydrothermarchaeota archaeon | reverse complement strand
CAGGGCCCCGGTCATGTCCCCGAAGGCCGCCAGAAGGCCCACAGAGGCCCCCCCCAGGAGGGTTATGGCCGGTATGTACTTGTCCAGGACGCGTTCTATGACCCTTATATCCCCCCTGAAGCCCGGGATCTGCATCCCTCCCTCCTGGAGCTGCTTGGCCACGGTCTTGGAGTCCATCCCCGTCGTCTCCACCCAGAACTTGGAGAAGACGATGGAGAGGATGACCAGGGCCACGGTGTATACCAGGGCCGTGTAGATGTTGAAGTCTGGGCTGTAGATAGGGTTCGGAATCTGCATGTAGTAGGCCAGGCCCGAGACTGGCCTGTTCCCCACGAACTCACCCAGGAGGGGGTAGCCTATGCGCTCCAGCATCCCGGCCCAGAGCTGGACGTTGGCCATGAGAATGGAGGCGAAGATGACTGGGATGTTGCTGGCATAAATGAACTTGATGGGGAAGCGCCCCCGCGCGCCCCGGAAGCGGCCGTAGGTCAGGGGGATCTCCACCCGCATAGACGAGACGTAGACGACGGCGGCGAAGACCATGAGCGTCCCAAGTATGGGGACGAGGAGGTCGAACCTGGTCTGGTTGTTGAAGATGTAGTAGAAGAAGGCTGGGATCCTGCCCGCCGGTACCACCTCGCCCTCCACCGCCGGGAAGGGGTTGAAGGAGCCTACGGCTATCTGGGCACAGACCCCGGCGACTATGAAGAGACCTATGCCGCTCCCCATCCCCCACCTGGATACCACCTCGTCCATATATATTATCAATATGCCGCCCAGGGTGAGTTGGAGGATGATGAGGAACTGGAAGTAGGGATCGTTGTTTATGGCCGGCAGGCCGCCTACCAGGACGAAGACAGAGGCCTCGAAGATGGTGAAGAGGACCGCCAGGGCCTTCTGGGTCCCCATGAAGATGGCCTTGTCCCTGGGCTGGGTCAGGTCCAGGTCGATGAGCTTGCCGCCCACCAGGATCTGGAGGATGATGGACCCTGTTACGATGGGCCCTATCCCCAGGGTGATGATGGAGCCGAAGCTTGCCGCTATGACCGCCCTCAGGCTGGCGAACCTATCTACGGCCAGGGGATCGAGGCCGTAGAGGGCCGTCTCGTCCAGGAGATAGTATATGACGAGGATGAGGGCCGTCCACTTGAGCTTCTCCTTGAAGGGTATGGCGTACTTGGGCCTCTCCACCTCGGGGAGGCGCAGGAGTAAAGGCTCGAACTTGTGAAGAATCCCCATGGCCTCGGTAACCCCACCTCTGTCCTACTCCGCCTTTGCTCCTTCCCCCCCCAGGACTAGGGCCTTCCCGCCCGATGCCTCGATCTTCTCCACAGCGGTGCCTGAGAAGCCAGAGGCCTTGATGGTGAGGGGATGCCGCACCTTCCCACCCCCCAGAACCTTCACTTTACCGACTGTCCCCAGGTCGATCAGATAGCCGCCTTCTCTCTCGGTGGCTATGCCCTCCTTCATGAGTCTTGCTAGACTTTCGTCCAGCTCCCCCACGTTGATGCCCTGGTACACCTCCTTCACCGCTGCAGGGATCTGAAAGCCCCTATCCCCAAAGTGCTCGGGGTCGAACTTTATTATCCAGGACCACTTGCCCTTATGGGTCCCTGCCATGCCCTTGCCTCCCCGCGAGCCGGAGTTCCTGCTCTTCTTGTGGGACCCACCGCCGCAGGTCCGGGAGCCCCTCTTCTTCCTTATCTTTCTGTCCTTAGTTGCCATGAAGATCACCGCATCCTGTACAGGAGGTCTTTGATGCTCTCCCTAGCCCCGAGGGCTCCACCTTCCTTGACAGACCTCTTGATGCCGCCATGCCCCTTCCTTGGTGGATGGAGCCTGAAGAAGAGGCGGAGCCCCTGCAGATCCTCCAGCTTTGCTTCTGAGGCTGTCAGGGCCTGGGCGAAAGCCTCTGTGGACCCGAACCGAGTCCCCTTCATATAATCGTCGGTGAGCTTCTTCCCCCCCACCAGTTCACCCCTAGACCTCAAGAGAAGGGCCACATCTTCCCCGTCCACCGGCCCCCAGGTTATGAAGTCCTTGGCCTTCTGGAGCATGCCCCGACTGGTCTCGTTGTCGGGGAGGAGGGAGCAGTAATTGACCCTGGTGAGTCTCAGCATCCGCAGGGTGGTCTCTACATCCTCCCGCATCTTGACCCTACCCCGCACCCTCACCGTCGCCAGCAACCCCATCTAGCCCACCTTCCCTTCCACCATCCCCACGGCCCGGGCCTGCTCCCCCGTAACCTTCACCATGGAGGTCTGCCTGAGGGCATCATAGGTAGCCTTGGCGGTATTTATGGTGGTCTTTGTCTGGCCGAAGCTCTTGGACCAGACGTCCGTGAATCCTGCCAGGGCAAGGACCTTCTTGGAGACGTCCCCGGCAGCCAGCCCTATCCCTTTAGGGGCTGGGATTAGCCTGACTCTCACGCTACCGGCGGACCCCTGGACCTCGAAGGGGACTGAGTGGGTCTTGCTGCACTTGCACTCCCAGGACCCGCACCCCCGCCGGACCTCGATCATGTTCAGTTTGGCCTCCCTTATGGCCTTCCGTATGGCCGGCCCTACCTCTTTGGCTATGGACTTCCCCAGACCCACGTAGCCGTTCTTGTTCCCTATGGCCACGGTGGCCCTGAACCTCACCCGCCTCCCGGACTTGTGCATCCTCTGGACGATGCTTATGTCTACGACCTCCTCTTCCATATCTGGGAGGAGGTAATCTATGATCTCGGGCTCCATGACCGGCATCCCGAGGCGGAAGACCTCCCTTATGTCTGTGAGCTCCCCACCCTTGACCATCTTCCCCAACTTTGTCGCCGGCTCCCATTCCTTCCCATCTTCCATCTCATTCGCCTCCTACTTAACCCCTACAGAGCCGGAGATATTGGCTTTGACCTCGTCGAAGTGCTTGGATAGATCTACAGGATCCAAGTTCCTCTTGAGATACTGGGAAAACATCTTTTCCTTCGCTTCTTGGGCGAGGCTGGCGTAAGATCCTATATGTTCTCCTCTTATCCTGGCCTCCACCGGCAGGACGTCCTTCGCGTGGGGTACCTTGACACCGGCGTCCAGGATGCCTTTCAAGACGGAGAAGACCTTGGATTTTTTCACCGGGGCTTCTAGACCTATGTCCAGGACTGCTTCTTTCACCCCGCCTTTCACGGCCTTCAGGCCACAGAGGAAGCCTGTGAGATACGCGGCGGAGATGTTGCCGGTGCCAGCCTTCCAGCCGTACTGCCTCAGCTCATTGGAGTGGGAGGATACAAGGACCTTGTCGCCCTGGAGGGTGTACTCCACCAGCTGGGCTATAGCGTGGTTGGATGTCTTCCTGACCACCAGTCTGGGCTTTCCTGATAGGAGGAGCTTCAAACGCCTCCGGTAATCCGTCTTCCCCTCCCGCTTCCGCCGGAAGGGCACCTTGAAACGCGCACCGGTAGCCATGGTATCACCCAGGGGTAGTCTTCCCCTTCATCTCTAAATGGGCCTTGCTCTTGAAGGCGCCACCTTTGGCCATGTAATAGAGCCGCTTGTAGGTGGTGTTGTCTATCTCTCCGGCCTCCTTCATCTCCGAGAGCCTCTGCCGCAGGGGCCTTATGACCGCTATCCACCGCCTCTTCTTTGGGGACCTGGCCCCCTTAGTACCGCTCCGCTTCCCTGGGCCCTTCTGCCTGCCCTTGGCCTTTTGGGCTCTCCTCACCTTGGCCCTGTACCTGCTGACCCCTACTTGGGGCTTGACCCTGACTACCCCGTCCTCTGCGAGCCTGGCCACATCTCTCCTGGTGACGGCCCCTGTAAGGGCCTCCGTCTCCTCAGGGTCGAGCCAGACCCTCCCTTCCCCCACCTTCAGAATGGAGGAAGCCAGCCTTCTATGGGTCTTGAGATCCATGATCGCACCTCAGTTCAGGACTTTCAGTCCCCTCTCCACGGCCTGCTCCAGGATGACCGTCCTCTTCCTCTTCCCTACTCTTCTGGAGATCCTCACGGCCTCCTCTGCCTTGACGTCCCCCAGCTCATGGGGGTTGTTGACCAAGACCTCGCGGTATCCGGAAGGATGCAGTCCCCGCGTTTCAGCTTTCCCTCCGTATCCTATAGCCGGGGAGAGCATCTTTCCGCCCAGGTAATTTCTCATCTTGTTATGCTTACCCTTGGGCTTTCTCCAGCCGCCCTTCAGCCTCTTGTATCGGAAGTACTCTTGCCTCTTGAACTTGGGTTTCTTGCGTTCCATGACTCCACCTAGACTTTGGCCCCGTCCCTCTCGATCAAGTATATCCCGTCCTGGAAGACCCTTGGGTCCTTCTTCTTTACCCGGGTGAGCTGCTCCAGGTTGGCGGCCGTCTGGCCCACCTCCTCCACGTCGATGCCGAGGATCGATACCTCGGCGCCCTTGGCCTTGACCGAACATTGACCGACGATGTTCGTCCTCCTGGGGGTCTTCTCGCCCAGGTAGTTCTCCACCAGGACCTCTTTCCCTTGGACCTTCACCGTCATCGGGAAGTGGGCGTAGACCACCTTCATCTTGTATTCGAAGCCCTCGGTTACGCCTTTTAGCATGTTCTTGATGTGAGCTGTGTAGGTACCCACCATAGCCCTCAGCTTCTTGGTGGGGTGGTCCACCTCCAGGATGAGGTCCTTCCCTTCCGTCCTGATACGTACCCCCGGGTAGGAGAGGGTCCTGGAGACCTCGCCCTTGGGCCCCTTGACCTTTATCCTGGAACCCTCAAGGGCAACTTCCGCCCCATCAGAGGTTTTCAACCTCTCCTCAAGCTTAAGGTTGGCCATGATCCACCTCAGTATACATAGGCCAGGAGCCTCCCACCCACGTTCTGCTCCCGGGCCTGGGTGTGGGACATAACCCCTAGGGGGGTGGTGACTATCAGGACCCCAAAGCCGCTGGCGGGGAGATACCTCTTTTCGAAGTCCTCGAACGCCCCCTTCTTCACTGGATACCTGGGCCTTATGACGCCACACTTGTTCATCCTGCCCAGGAGCTTCACCACAAACTTCCCAGACCTGCCGTCGTCCACGAACTCGAACTCGCCTATATAGCCGTTCTCCTGCATCACCTTCAGCACCTTCCCTGTGAGTTTCGATGCAGGTTTGATGACGCACTCTAGGTTGCCTGTGTACTCGTTGTTCTTCATATTCGATAGGGCGTCGGCTAGAGGGTCTAGGAGCATTATGGGACCTCACTCGTACTTCTTGAAGCCTATATCTACGGCCACCTCTCTAAAGCAGTGCCTGCATATATATAAACCATACCGTCTTATGATGGGGCCATGGGAACTGCACCTTCTACAGGTCCTGGTACCTTTCCCTACCTTCGTCTTGGGCATCTTCACTCCTCCTGGTTCACTTGGTACGTCCCCTTTATGAATTCTATGGCCTCTTCTTTGGCCACTCTGTGGCTTCGTGGGATCTTCTTGGATTGGAGCCTCCTCCTCTTGATCCTGTACCCAGGGCGCTCCAGGGTGAGACAGACGTCCATGCCGAAGATCCCCACCGCCGGGTCGTACCGCACTCCGGGGATGTCTATGTGCTCCTTTATCCCGAAGGAGACGTTCCCCTCTCCATCGAAGGAGGTGGGCTGCACCTTCCGCTCAACGGCCTCGAAGGCCTTCTTGAGGAATTCCTCGGCTTTGGTCTTCCTCAGGGTTACCTTGCAGGCTATAGGGGTACCCTTCCTTACCCCGAAGGAAGGGTTAGGAGACTTGGCCAGGTTCTTTATGGGCTTCTGCCCGGTCAACTGCTGAAGGAGGGCCTCCGCCTTTGCTAGGCGTTCGCCACCCTCGCCCACCCCCATATTCACCGTGACCTTGGCGACCTTCAGCTGGCGCATGACGACGCTCATGGCAAGACCTGCCTCTTAAGTTCTGGTATAGCCGACTCTCCTTCCCCTACAGGGAAGACGTAATCCTGGATGGTCTGGAACTTTCCTTCGTCGGTGCCGAGGGTCACCACGTTTGGCTCCGGGCTCCGGAGGACGTGGATCTCCTCTATCCTGGCCACCTTCGCCTTATGGGCGCCGCCGGTGATGAACGCAAGAGCTCCCACTTTGAATGGTATCCTGGCCTTTATGGCCCCGCTCTCAAGATCCAGGAGGATGGTGTCTTTCGCCTTGTATGCCCCGGCCTCCTCCTTCTTCAGGAGGATGTTCCTACCGTCGTGGAGGTTGAGCTGTGTATCGCCCCCTCTCACCAGGGTCTTGTTCTGGATCCTGCAAAGCTTGGCCTTGGCGCTCTCCTCCGAGATCTCCCTCAGGGCAAGCTTCCCCTTCTCGTCTATGAGCATTATCCTCCGGACCTTCACTGTGGGCACTTCCAAGATGTCCATGAGGCCCACAGGGAACTTGGCAGCCTTCCTCACCTTTTTGTCTACGGTGATCTTGCCTTCGTTCAGTATCCTCTTGGCCTCCCTGTTTGTGGCGGCGTACTTGAGGATATCCCTCACCACCAGTAGGAGGGGCAGGGACTCCCTCACCCCGTGAGGACCCGGGGCAGGCTTAGCAGTCCATGTAGCCTCTTTCCTACCGAGTTTCCAGGCCCGGGGGGCCGCGAGCCGTTTGAGATGCTTTCCCATGATCTTACCCCTCCCTCTTCTTGATCCTCTTCTCGTCCTTGAGTTCCAGCTTGGTGATCTCGACCTTGGAGGGGTGGAGCGGATAGAAGCGGCTCGTCCCATCGGCCTTCTGGATGGTGACCCTCTCCACGTATATCCTCCTGCTCTTGAGGTCCACTTTCTCCACCTTTCCCACTTGGCCCTTGAAGTCTCCCCTCATCACCCTGACTGTATCTCCCTTCCGAACCGGGATGGAGTTCCTCTTGTGCTCCCCCTTCAACTCTTCCGAGAGGGCCGCCCCCATGAGGGCGTGCCTCTTGTGGAGAGGGGCCGAGTAGAGGGCCTTCCTCTGTTTCCTGGGCTGTTTTGTGACCACTTCACCACCTCATACTATTATACTG
>JBBSVP010000068.1:0-6438 GCA_038046745.1 Candidatus Hydrothermarchaeota archaeon | reverse complement strand
GAAGCGGGGGCGGCCATCCACCACCTCGAAGCCCACGACCTCCAGCCCCATGTACCTGAGCCAGTTATGGAGGCGCTGGAAGTCTATCACCTGGTCCTCGGTGTAGGCCTCGCTGCTGGAGTAGATGTACCGCCCCCCCTTGGCCTCTATATCGAGGAGGTTCTTCAGGTCCCAGAAGCTGAAGGCTAGGATGTACTCCTCCGCCCTCCTGCCGACCTCCCTGGGGTCCACAAGCTTCGCATCGAACTTCTCCAGGACCTCCGCCTCCCACCCATCCCGGCGGGCCTTCAGGTCTCTGTAGATGAGGAGGTCCTTTATCCTGTCCACCCCATCCACCAGCCCCAGGGCGTCCAGGAGGTAGGCATCTTTGGGGAGCACAGCCATCTTCCGCCCCGTCTCCAGGGCGATCCTGAGGAAGGTCTCCAGCCGCTCGAAGTTCCTGGGGGAGAAGTCTGCCACCACGAGCCCCTCCTCCACCTCCACGGCCCCGAGGCAATTCCTGCGGACTTCCTCCTCGGTTGGCTCGTTTCCCTCCCGCCCAGCCTTCGTCCCTTCCATGACGAGGACCTTGGGCTTCAGCTCCGCTGCAGCCCTCACGAAGGCCTCGGTCTCCTGGGCGTGTTTTCCATGGACCCTTATGTCCCCGGTATAGACGACCCAGCCGGCCGAGGTCTCCACGGCGAAGGCCGTGGCCCCGTAGATGGAGTGGTCCACCGGGTATGCCTCCAGCCTGAAGGCAAAAGTCTCCGATGCGGGAGCCAGCGCTCCTGCATCGAGGCCTCTCCTCTTGGGGGAGTGGGACCAGAAGGCCGGGAGCCCCGCCGGCAGAGGTCCTGTCAAAGCAAAATCCCTTCCCCTGTAGGGCGTCTTCCCGTAGTTCTCGGCCTCCACCACTCTGGGCTCCCCCTCTGCCCTCTTCCTGGTGCCCAGGTAGGCGATCTCCGCCTCTATATCACCTCGCCCGCAGTCCCGCATCGCCTTCAGGAGGGCGGCGGTGATAGGGGATGCACAGACCTTTATATCCTGCCTGAGGAGGCCTATGCAGCCGGCATGGTCCATGTGGGCGTGGGAGAGGAGGACCGCCTCAACCCTCTTGGGTGCCGGGAGCATGAGGTCGGAGGGCGTCAGATCCTCCCGGTAGATGCCGAGCCTCGGGACGAGCTCCATCCTGAGGAAGTCGTGGATCCCCCGGCCCGATCTCGGCTGGAGGAACTCCTCGTAGAACTCACCCATCCGCTTGTAATTGATCCCGAAGTCGAAGAAGACGCTGTGGCCGTCGAAGTCCAGGAGGATCTTGTTGCCGCCTACGGTCCTGGCGCCGTCGTATACGGTCAGATCTAAGGGCATGGGCCTACGTGTACATCACACCGGCGGCCTCTTCCTTCTTCTGCTCCATCTTGCCCTGGACCTTGGCTATCGCCCTCTCGAAGTCCTGGAAGGTGACGCACACCCTCCCTTCGCGGATGGCGAACATCCCGGCCTCGGTGCACATGGCCTTTATGTCCGCCCCCGAGGAGTTCTCGATCCTCTGGGCCAGGTTCTCGATCTTTATATCTTGGTCCATGTTCATCCTCTGGGTGTGGATCCGGAAGATCTCCACCCTCCCCTCGTAGGTGGGGAGGGGTATCTCGATGAGCCTGTCGAACCTGCCTGGCCTCAGGATGGCCGCGTCCAGGATATCGGGCCTGTTGGTGGCCGCTATGATGCGCACGTCCCCGCGGGGGCTGAAGCCGTCCATCTCCGCCAGGAGCTGCAGCAGCGTACGCTGGACCTCCCTATCACCGCTCGTCGCCGAGTCGAGGCGCTTGGCCCCTATGGCGTCGAGTTCGTCTATGAAGACGACGCTGGGGGCCTTCTCCCTGGCCATCTTGAAGAGCTCCCTGACTAGCCTGGCCCCTTCCCCTATGTACTTCCTCACCAGCTCGGAGCCTATGAGCTTTATGAAGACGGAGTTCGTCTCCCTTGCCACCGCCTTGGCCAGGAGGGTCTTCCCGGTGCCTGGCGGACCGTAGAGGAGGACGCCCTTTGGCGGGTCTATGCCCACCTTCTTGAAGGCCTCGGGATGGAGAAGGGGCAGCTCCACGGTCTCCCTGATCTCCTGGATCTGCGGCCCAAGACCGCCGACCTCCGAGTAGCTCGTGGTGGGCTTCTCGTCTATCTCCATGGCCAGTACCGCCGGGTCCTTCTCCACGGGTAATATATCCACCACGGCGAAGGACTGCTGGTTCATGGCCACCCTCGCCCCGGCTACCAGGTTCTCCCTCTCGATGAACTGGGAAGAGTTAACCACGAAGTGGGGCCCAGTGGACGAACGGACGACGACCTTCCCATTGGGCAGGGCATCTATGACCGTGCCTATGATGAGGGGCACTGTCTTGAGGCGCTCCAGCTCCGACCTGAGGCGCCGTACCTCCCTGTCCATCTGGATCTTCTCGTTCTCCAGGGCCCGCTTCCTGTCCTCGAGCCACTTCACCCTCTGGCTGAAGCTGTTCTTGACCTGGCTGTTCTCGTTGGAGAGCTGGACGCACTCCTTCTCCAGGCCGCGAACCCTGTTGAGGAGGTACTTGCACATCTCCTCATCCGTCTGGACCTCTCCCGGCATCTTGTTCCTCTATCTTAAACGTAGGTGGGATTAATATAAATCTTTTCTAAGAAGATAGGATACGTTAACAATATTATGAGTATTGGAAAAGGGCGATAGCATGGAGTGCGAGGTGTGCGGTAAGGCCATCACAGGGAAGCCCGTCGAGGTCAGGATCGAGGGGTCCCTGATGCGGACCTGCAGCGGTTGCGCGAGATTCGGGAAGGAGGAGAAGGGCTGGTCCAGGCTCCCCCAGAGAGGGGGCGCGTCCAAGTGGGAGCCCCAGCCATCGAGGAAGCCCAGGCCGGAGCCCAGGGAGAAGGTCATCGAGGTGGTGGAGGACTACCCCGAGGTCGTACGGCGTGCCAGGGAGATGCGGGGGCTCAACCGGGAGGAATTCGCCAAGATCACGAATGAGAAGGCCTCCGTCATAGTCAGGCTGGAGTCCGGAAATCTCGTCCCGGACGAGAAGCTCGCCAGGAAGCTCGAACGTCTCCTCGATATAAAACTCCTTCAGGCGAGCGAGGAGACGTTCTCGGAGGCCCAGAGGGAGAAGAGTGGAGAGCTCACCATAGGCGACGTGACGAAGGTAAAGAAGGAGTAGCATGGCAGAGGTCCAGACCCGCATCCCGACGATAAAGCTCCCCCTGGGGCGCGTGGGCGTCGGGAACGTCAGGAAGCTCATAAGGATTCCGAGGCAGGGGAAGAGGCCCATCATCCTCCTGGTGGACTTCAACTGCTTCGTCGACCTGCCCCCCTTCCAGAAGGGGATCCACATGTCCAGGAACCTGGAGGCCATAGACGAAGTCCTGGAGGAGGTGGTGAAGAACCCTGTCTACGAGCTCGAGGGCCTCTGCGCCGACATCGTCCAGGAGGTCCTCAAGAGGCACGAGTACGCCACGCGGTGTGCGGTGGAGATGGAGTCCAAGCTCATGACATACGGGAGGACGCCCTCCGGCACCAAGACCCAGGACTTTATCAAGCTCCTGGCCAAGGCCGAGGCCCAGAGGGGGGGCGCCGTGAGGAAGGAGGTGGGGGCAGAGCTGCGGGGTGTCGTCCTCCACCCCTACACGGCCGAGGGAACGGGGAAGGGAGTAGGATATACCCAGCGAGCCGTGGCATCGCTGATCCTCCAGGTCCCGGAGAAGAGGTTCGTCAAGATCGAGGAGATCATGAAGGTCCTGGAGGGCTCCATGTCCTCCAGGGCCTACACCTTCCTGAGCGAGGCCGAGGAGCAGGAGGTGATAGCGGAGGTCTCCGAGGGTCCCAAGTTCGTGGACGGCGTGGTGGAGAGCATCCTGGCGGGGGTGGCAGAGCGCTTCGCCTCCTATCCTCCGGATATGAAGGTCACGGCCCGGTGCGTGGCCGAGGAGCCCCTCTTCCACTATAACTCCTTCGCCGAGAGGGTCACAACCCTGGGGAAGCTCCTGGAAGGATGAGGAAGGCCCTCCTCTTCCTCAAGGGCAGGCGGTCCCTGGGCCTCTGGTTCTATTCCAAGGACAAGATACTCTTCGAGGGGGAGGTGGAGTTCGACCCCAAGACCCTGGAGCTGGGGAGGCTCAGAGCTAAAAAGCTCCCCGACCCTGCACCACCGAAGGAGGTCCTCAGGCTCCTGCGGAGCGCCCAGGTCTCCATCTCCCTGGACCCAAGGACGCGGGCCGTCGCCGAAGGCCTGAAGGCCTCCCTCGCTGTCAAGGATGTAGAGGCCGAGACCCTGGACCTCTGCCCTCCTTGCCTCTACTCCGGTAGCATAAGGCCCATGGGAGAGGCCTACCTCCTCCACGGCCAGAGAGTCTGCCGGGACTGCGCCCGGCGGGAGCTGGAGAGGGAGCTGGCCTACCGGAGGATGGGCGGGGCCAGGAAGGCGCTCTTAGAGCTCCTGGATAAGACCCGGGATTTGGACAAAGTGCTATTGCAGATAGAGAGGTCCTATGCCTTGGACAGGGGCCTCACCCTCTACGACAGGGTGGAGGGCGGGGAAGAGGCGGGAGGCGCATCCATATCCGTCCTTCCCATAGCGCCCGAGTTCAAGGGCCTCCTCCTCCAGCGGGGATTGAAGGGACTCCTCCCGGTCCAGGCACTGGCCTTGGAGGCAGGCCTACTCCGTGGCGAAAATCTGCTGGTGGTATCGGCCACGGCCTCCGGCAAGACGCTCATAGGGGAGCTGGCAGGGGTGGAGGCCGCGCTGAAGGGCAAGAGGCTCCTCTACCTCGTCCCGCTGGTGGCCCTGGCGAACCAGAAGCACAAGGACTTCCAGGCCTACCGTCAGCTGGGCCTCCGGGCGGCTATCAGGGTGGGGATGAGCAGGATAAGGGGGGAGGACGAGCTGGTGGTAGTAGACCGGGACCACAGGAGGGCAGATATCCTCGTGGGGACCTACGAGGGCATAGATCAGATCCTCAGGCGGGGGGAGGTGGGGGCCCTGGGCGACGTGGGCGTGATCGTCATAGACGAGGTCCACATCCTGGGGGAGGAAGAGCGCGGCATAGAGGTGGACGGGCTCATCACGAGGCTGAAGTACGCCTTCCCCGGGGCCCAGTTCCTCTGCCTCTCGGCCACCGTTGGCAATGTGGAGGAGATCGCCGCCCGGTACCGGCTGAGGGCCGTGGTCCACGGGAGGAGGCCCGTCCCCCTGGAGCGCCACCTGGTCTACGCCAGGAACGAGGAGGAGAAGCTGGAGGTGGTGAGGCGGCTCGTGGCGGCGGAGGGGAAGGTCCTCTCCCCCCAGGGTTACAAGGGGCAAAGCATCGTCTTCACCAACGCCAGGAGGAGGGCCGAGGAGCTGGCCATGAGGCTGCGGAGGAGCGGCATAAAGGCCATGGCCTACCACGGCGGATTACCCTATTCCAGGCGGAGGAAGGTGGAAGAGTTCTTCCAGCGCCAGGCTATCGCCTGCGTCGTCACCACGGCGGCGCTGGGGGCCGGGGTGGACTTCCCCGCCTCCCAGGTCGTCTTCGAGACGCTCTCCATGGGCAGGAAGTGGCTCACCGTCAGGGAGTTCCAGCAGATGCTGGGGAGGTCCGGGAGGCCCCTCTACCACCAGAGGGGGAAGGTGGTCCTCATCGCCCAGCCCGGGGAGCGCTACTCCTACGGCGGGAGGGCGGGGGAGGACGAGGTGGCCCTGAGGCTCCTGAACGGGTCCGTCGAGCCCATAGAGGTCCCGGCCCAGGAGGAGGAACTTTTAGCTCAGCTGCTGGCGGACATCTGCGTGGCCGGTGACGAAGCCTCGAGGCTGATGGGCTCCATGCTCCACCCCTGCCCGGACCTGGCGGAGGGCGTGGCGAGGCTCGAGGCCTACGGCCTTGTGAAGGGCTACAGCGCAACGGCGCTTGGGCGCGCTGCTGCGGCCCACTTCCTGGTCCCGAGGGACGCGGCCTTCATGTGCGACCACATGGCCATGGAACCTACCGACCTGCTCTCCAGGCTCTACCCCCTCAGGAACGCCTATATTGCACCCGGCCTCAAGGCGCGGCTGGAGGAGACCTACAGGACCAGGATACCGGGCAGCTACTTCGACGCCGTGGGCGCCATCTTCCAGGAGCCCAGGGAGGAGTTCATGGACCTGCTCAAGCTCGTGCGGGCGGACCTGGTCACCTGCGGTTGCAAGGAGGCCCCCTACTGCGACCACGGCCCCAGGGCCCTGACGAGAAAGCTTCTGGAGCTTAGGCTCGAGGGGCTGGGCCTCCAGGCCATCGCCAGGGAACTCCGGGATTACGGGATGGAGATATACTTTGGGGATCTCTTCAAGTGGCTCGACGGGATCATCAGGAAGCTGGACGGCCTGGAGGAGATATGCGGCATCGTGGGGAAGGAAGCTAAGAGAAAAGAGATAGTGGAGATGAAGAGGGGGCTGGAGG
>JBBSVP010000067.1:0-3444 GCA_038046745.1 Candidatus Hydrothermarchaeota archaeon | reverse complement strand
TATGATGAAGCTGAACTCCCCTATCGTGGCGAGGCTGATACCCACCTTCATGGCAAATCTCGGGGGATATCCCAGGAGGAAGGTGGCAAGGGAGCAGCTCACGATATTTCCCAGGACCGCTGCCGCCGCTATCAGAACTATGGGCAGGGCGTACTCGGCCACGAGGGCGGGCTTGATGAGCATCCCAGCGGCCACGAAGAAGACGGCTACGAACATGTCCCTGAGGGGGGCTATCTGCCTCACGACCATGGGCGAGGCCCAGGACTCTGAGATGATGGCGCCCATGATGAAGGCCCCCAGGACTACGCTGAAGCCCAAGTAGAGGGCCACGAGGGCCATGCTGAAGCAGAGGCCCAGGACCGTTACCATGAGGACCTCCTCCTTGCGGAAGCGGGAGACGTAGTTTATGAGCCTCGGCACCACCAGGAGACCTGCCACCAGGACCGTGGCCAGGAAGAGCCCCACCCTGGCGACGGTGGCCCCCACCTCCCATGGGGTGAAGGTGCCGGTCATGGCTATGCCCGAGAGGAGGGCGATGATCACGATGGCGGCCAGGTCCTCCACGATGAGGATCCCGAAGACCACCTCGGCGAAGTCCTCCCTCTCCTTGCCCAGGTCCCTGAGGACCTTGGTGATGATCATGGTGCTGGAGATGGAGAGGATGGCCCCCAGGAAGATGCTGTCTATGGGGGACCAGCCGAGGCTCCTCCCTATGGTAAAGCCGATCCAGAGCATGAGGAGGATCTCCAGGACCCCGGCAACGAGCGCAACTGCGCCCACCCTCCGCAGCCTCCTGAGGCTGAACTCCAGCCCGAGGGAGAAGGTGAGGAAGATAACCCCCAGCTCGGCCAGGGTGTTTATGTTCGGGATGTTGGTGACGAGGGAGTAAGGCAGCGTATAGGGGCCTATGATGACCCCTGCCACTAGGTACCCCAGGACCACGGGCTGCCGGAGGCGGTGGAAGAGGATGGTGGTGACGGCCGCCACGACCATGACCACCGCCAGGTCCCTGAGGAGGACGGCCTCCACCATGGGAGAGACTCGCGCCCCGAGGAGATAAAAGTTGCTACTTCCTCTGCTTCTCCCTGTACTCCTCCAGCTTCTTCCGGAGGGCCTCGTCCCTGAGGGCCAGGATCTCGATGGCCAGGAGGGCGGCGTTCCAGCCGTTCTCGATCCCCACCGTGGCCACGGGGACGCCGGGGGGCATCTGGGCCATGGAGAGGAGGGCATCGAGCCCTCCGAGCCTCACCTCCCTGGGGAGGCCTATCACAGGGCGGGTGGTGTGGGAGGCGATGACGCCCGGGAGGGCGGCGCTCAGGCCGGCGACGCCTATGAAGACCTCGGCCTTGGAGGATTTCACGATCTCTTCGACCTTCTTCGGGTTCCTGTGGGCCGAGGCGACGTGGGCCTCGTAGTCAACCCCAAAATCCTTTAGGATTCCCTCCACCTTCTTGACGAGCTCGGCGTCGTGGTCGCTCCCCGAGATGATGGTGATGCGCATGGGGGGACCTCTGCCTCGATGGATATTAAAGCTATCGTCACACGTCCAGGCAGGCGGTCTCGACGAAGGACCCGTGGAAGAACATGAGGGATGAGATGGACTCCCAGTTCTCCGCCTCTGATGGGCGCCCGTAGAGCCTCAGCTTCTTCACGTCCTTGAGGAGGAATGAGAATGTGTTCAGCTCGATCTCCACGCACGTCCCCCTGTAGACGGCATCGGGGGTCTTTATCCTAACCACCCTCCCCTTCATCTCCGCCAGCCCGTCCTCGAAGCTGCCCATGCTACTTCCTCTTCTCCAGGGCCTCTCTTATCCTCTCCACCCCTTTGGTGATGTTCTCCATGGAGGTGGCGTAGGAGATCCTCAGGTAGCCTTCTCCTTGGCTACCGAAGGCCGCCCCCGGGATGACGGCCACCCGGGCCTCCTCCAGGAGGAAGCTGGCCAGCTTGAAGGAGTCCTTCCCGTAGGCCGAGAAGTTCGGGAAGGCGTAGAAGGCGCCCCTGGGCCGTGAACAGGTGACGCCGTCTATCTCGTCCAGGAGCTTCATCAAGGCGTCACGTCTCCGCCGGAACTCATCCACCATGGTGGCCACGGAATCCTGGGAGGACTTCAGCGCCACGACACCCGCCTTCTGGACAAACGAAGTGGCGCAGGAGACGGAGTGCTCCTGGATGCGGTTCATGGCTTCTATCAGCACCTGGGGTCCGGCGGCGTAGCCCAGCCTCCAGCCCGTCATGGAATAGGCCTTGGAGAAGCCGTTCACGGTTATGGTGCGGTCCCTCATCCCAGGGAAGGAGGCGATGCTGTAGTGCTTCCCGTCGTATATGATCTTCTCGTAGATCTCGTCGGAGATGGCTATGAGATCGTGCTCCACGCATATCTCGGCGATGGCCTCCAGCTCATCCTTATCCAATACGGCACCGGTAGGGTTGTTGGGGGAGTTTATTATGATGGCCTTGGTCCTGGGGGTCAGCCTCTCCCTCACGGCATCTGGCGTGAGGCGGAAGTCCTCCTTCTCGTAGGTGGGGATGAAGACCGCCTTCCCCCCGGCCAGCTGGATCATGGGCTCGTAGGAGACCCAGAAGGGGTCCGAGCAGATGATCTCATCATCCGGTTCCGCTATAGCCCCCACGGCCTCGAAGAGCGCCTGCTTGGCGCCGGGGGTGACGATAACCTCCTTCTCTGGGCTGTACTTCACCCCGTTATCCAGCTCCATCTTCTCGGCCACGGCTTTCCTCAGCTCCATTATCCCCGGGGTCGGGGTGTAGTAGACGAAGCCCGACTTGACCGCCTCGTAAACGGCCTGCTTTATGTGCTCGGGGGTGTCGAAGTCCGGCTCCCCTGCGCCGAGGCCCACTATGTCGATCCCCTGGGCCTTCATCGCTTTCGCCTTGGCGGTGATCTGCAGTGTGGCCGAAGGTCTGACGGCCTGGACGCGCTTGGAAACCATACCTAAAGATTTATACTCTTCGGCCCTATTTAAATCTGACATGCTCAAGGTCGGGCTGGTGGACACCACCTTCGCGCGGTACGACATGGCCGGAGCGGCGGAGAGGGAGCTACGGAACGCCACCGGGATAAAGATCGTGCGGGTGACGGTGCCTGGGGTGAAGGACCTCCCCGTGGCCTGCAAGAGGCTCCTGGAGGAGGAGGGCTGCGCCATCTGCATGGCCTTCGGGATGCCTGGGCCCGAGGAGATCGACAAGGTCTGCGCCCACGAGGCCTCCCTGGGGATCATCCAGGCCCAGTTGATGACCAACCGCCATGTATTGGAGGTCTTTGTCCACGAGGACGAGGCGGGGGACGAGAAGGAGCTGGCGGGGCTCTGCGAGAGGAGGGCCCGGGAGCACGCCAAGAACCTCCTCAGGCTCCTCTTCCGCCCCGAGGAGATGACGAAGCGCGCCGGCACCGGGCAGAGGGAGGGGTTCGAGGATAAGGGACCGCT
>JBBSVP010000066.1:0-9880 GCA_038046745.1 Candidatus Hydrothermarchaeota archaeon | reverse complement strand
TACCGGCCTGAGGAGCTGGTGGCGCTGCTGAAGCGGCTCGGAGCCGCGGAAGGGGCTATGGAGAGGAGGTCCTACCTGGAGCTCCTCCTCCGAGCCTGACAGACTCGAACTTGGGCCCTTTCCAGTGGATCATCTTTTCTATCTGGATCCTGACCAGGACCTCACCCTTGGGCTCCTTCTGGAGCCTTATCAGGGAGGCGTACTTCCAGCGGAAGGTCTTCCTGATCTGCTTCAGCTCCGGGTGCCTCTCCTCCTCGGCCAACTCCAGCCTGCTGATCTCGGCCTTCCCCTGGACCAGGACCCCCTCGTTGTTGAAAGGGTTCACGGGGTCCCTTATGTCCACCGTCAGGCTTATCATGCGGTTCTCCCTCAGGTTCCGCACCTTCTTGGAGCCCTCGTCGGTGATGAAGTAGATCTCACCCTTCTCATGGACGTAGACGAAGAAGATAGGGGTCACGTGGGGCGCGTTCTCCAGGTCTGTGGTGCAGACGTAGCCGAAGGAGCTCTGGGTGAGCATGTCCTGGATTGCCTTGGGGATCATGGCCGTCACATCGGGAGCCTTATCTGCTTGGCGGTCCTCCAGTAGAGGATGTCCTTGGGCTTGACCTCTATGAGGATCCTGCTGATGATGGGGGTCATCTGCCAGGCCCGAGGGAGCTCCGCCTTCTTGTCGCTGTACATCTTCACATACTCGGGGTACTTCTGGAAGAAGAGCCTCCGGGCCTCGTACATCCTGAGGAAACCGAAAGGGAGGTCCTTCAACCCATATATCTTGGCCTCCCCCCGGAAGAGGACGGCCTTGTTCTTGAAGATGTCCTCCGGGTCCCTCACGTCTATGAGGAATGCCATCTTGGGGTTCTCCCTCAGGTTCTTGAGCTTCTTCGATGCCACGGAGGTCACGAAGTAGATGGACCTGCCGCTGAAGACGTATATGATGGAGGTGACGTGGGGCTCCATCCTGGAGTTGGAGCAACCGAGATATGCAAACTTCCCATTCTCCACCAGCTCGTAGATGTCAGGAGGGAGCCATGGGACGGCGGAGAGGAGCCTTATGGAGAGGAGGGAGGCGAGGATCACGAAGGTTGTGTAGCCGAGAAAGGCGTAGAAGAGGAGCCGGTTGGGGTGGACGACAGGGGCGAGGAGGAGGGCTATGAGACCTATAGAGAGGGTGTACAGGTCGAGCCTCTTCAGGTAGCTCACCTCTGTATACGGAGTGTACTCTAGCCTCTCCCTCTCCCTGGAGAGCCGCTCCAGCTTGACCGACCTCCAGAGGGAGATGAGGGAGACGTATATGCCGAGGCCCATGCGGTAGGAGATGTCCCAGAAGAGGCCCCCGACGAGGACCAGCAGGATGAAGTCCTCCTCCGGGCTGTAGCCCAGCCCCCCGAACCAGTCCGAGAGGAGGTCGTAGCCGTAGGGGCTCGCGGCCAGGCCCCGGAAGGGGAAGAGGTATACCATGATGCTCAGGAAGATTATGATCCCGGGGATGGAGCCGTAGCGGTGGGGGTGGAAGAGGACGCCCTTGTACTGCCCGATGAGCCTGTTCTCGTCCTCGCTCAGGGAGAACCTGAACTTCCTTATGGTGGGGGCTATCTCCAGGAGGACCAGGGACCAGAGGATGACCGCCGAGACGGCCAGGGTGCCGTAGAGGATCACCCTCAGGCCCAGGTCGTAGTATACGCCCACCAGGATGCCTATGACCTCCATCACCAGGAGCTGGAGGAGGATGTTATACCTCCGGGGGAGCCAGGAGAAGGGGGGTACGCGCTCCACTATGATCTCGTAGATCCACTTCATCTCCCTCTCGGCCATGCTACCGGAACTCCAGGAGTTCGATACCTATCTTATCGCCGATCTCTACCTTTGCGCACCCTGCCTTGAAGGGGCCGCAGTTGAGGAGGAGGCTCCTGCCGAGGGTGTCGGTGCCCTTCGCCTCGTGGATGTGGCCCGAGATGACGAGGTCCGGCTGGTGGGCATCCACGAACTCCCGCACCTTCCTGGACCCGGCATGGACGCCGGCCCTCGTGGTGTCCACCCGCATCCCATGGGGGGGGGAGTGGCTCACCATCACCAGCTTCGCAGCACCCACGGCCATCTGGTGCCCCCGCGCCAGGAACCCCCAGAGCTCCTCCTCCTCGTACTCCTGGGGGGTCCCGAAGGGCGTGCTGTTGGAGCCTCCCGTTCCGAAGAAGCCTATGCCCTCGATCACCCTGCCGGTCCCATGGAGGCTAATCCCCCGCTCTGCCAGCACCTCGTTGACCCCTGGCCTGTCACAATTCCCGGGTACCGCCAGGAGGCGGGAGTTGAGCTTGAGGAACTCTTCTACGATCCCTTCCACTTCCTGCCGCCCCCCGAAGTTCGTGATATCCCCTGCCAGGACTACCAGGTCCGCCCCCTCCAGCTCCCCTTTCACCCTGGGGAGGTTCTCCAGGGAGCCGTGGATGTCCGAGATGCAGAGGAGGCGCATGGGTTTTAATATCTCAAGAGGGATAAAAAGATTGGGGGTAGGACTATGGAGGCAAACGCGGAGATCGAAGAAGCCCTCGGGAAGATCGAGGCAGAGGTAGCAAAGGGTAACTACGACCTCAAGGGTCTGGGTTTCTGGAGACTGGTTGGAGAGGTGGGACGCGATCCGGGGCTCGCGGATAGGTTCGCGGAGCGGATCGCCAGGGTGGACCGCCTAGCCTTCGAGAGGTGGGCGAACTTCGGCCTCACGGCCCCCGTATGGCTGGGGAACCTCCTGGAGCTCGCAGGAGCCCTCATAGGCCTCGGGATCCTCCTCTCTGCCCTGGGGAAGGAGGGGAACATCCAAGGCATCGGCCTGGTGGTAGGGGCCGGTATCCTCATGGTTACGCTCCACCCCCTGGCTCACTATGCCGTCGGGAGGGCCCTGGGGATCACCTTCACCCGCTACTTCCTCGACGGCCCGGCCAAGGTCCAGCCCTCGGTGAAGACCGACTACGCGACTTACCTCAGGGCAGCTCCCCTCAGGCGGGCGGCGATGCACGCAGCGGGGGCCCTGGCAACAAAGTTCGTCCCGATATTGGTATTGGCCAAGGCCGTGCTCGTAAAAGCCCCAGGCTGGTCCATCCTGGTGCTGGTTGCCATCTCACTGGTCGTCATAGCCACGGACATTCTCTTCAGCACCAAGATAGGGGACTGGAAGCGGGTCCTGAGGGAGGTCAGGGCCCACCGGGAGTCGAAGAAAAGTATTTAAAGGAAGGTTGCAGAGGGTGAGGGCGAGAGGTGCCGGGGAGATGTTGAAGGGAAGTGTCCTGCTGTTGGCACTCCTGTTCCTTGTCATACCATCCGTCTCGGCCGATAACTCCTGCGTCAACTGCCACAGCAACGCCTCCACTATCCTGGCCCTCCAGTACTGGCAGCAGGACTACTATGCCATCTGGTACGCTTCGGCCCACGGTATAAAGAATGTCACGTGCGACAGATGCCACGGCGGCGACGGGACGAAAGGAGAGAAGAGCTTGGCCCACGTGGGGATGAGGAACTCTAGCGACCCGGCGAGCCCCATATATTACAAGAACCTTCCAGAGACGTGCAGGGCGTGCCACGTGGACATCTACGAGGCCTTCGTCAAGAGCAAACACTATAAGAACCTGGAAGAGAACAAGCTGGCCCCCACCTGCACCACCTGTCACGGCCTCCACATGGGGATCGGGAAGGCGAACCCCTTGGAGATAGCCGAGAAGTGCAAGATCTGCCACAACCCCGAGATGGGGGTCAGGCCCGGAATACCGGCCGAGGCGAAGGATGCCCTCCTCCTGGCAAGGCAGGCGGAGGTGGCGATCCTCAGGGCCCATGCCTACATGGATCTGGTGAGGGAGAGGGGGAAGGAAGCCGCAGCAGCGGACAAGGAGCTCGATGCAGCCCAGGAGGCCGTCGCCAGGAGCAGTATCCAGTGGCACACCCTGGACCTGGGCCAGTTCCGAAGGACCGTCACCGCCGCCTCCGATTCTGCGGAGAAGGCCGGAACGGCTGCCAAGGAGATCTTCCTGGGCCCCATGCCAACCACCCAGGCTCCGCCGGCGACCACCGCCGCGGCCCCGCCTCCCACCGCCAAGCCGCCGTCCAGGGTCTGCGGCCCCACAGCCCTGGCCCTCATAGCACTGACCCCCCTCCTCCTCAGGCGGAGAGGTAGGTTGTGAAGCGCGACAACTGCGGGATGGAGATCACCAGGGAGCCCCTCTGCGAGACGGTGGATGGGGTAGAGGTTAATATATGGGGGTAGTTTAGGGGGTTAGACATGCCAGGGGTGGGAGGCATTATAGGAGGGGTCAAGAGCAGGTTCTCGGCGGGGCCGAAGGGGAAGATCCTCCTGGCGCTATCCGGCATCGTAGTCTTTGCCGCCCTCTTCGGCTCCTATAAGGCCTACGACTACACCGCCAACGACCCCAACTTCTGCCGTTCCTGCCACCTGATGGAGAAGGCCTGGGACCTCTGGAATACGAGCGAGCATGCCAAAGTAACCTGCCACGAGTGCCACTCCCAGGGGTTCGTGGAGAATGGGAGGCTCCTGGTCAAGTATGCCGCGGAGCGCCCCGAGGAGGTGGAGACCCATGCCAATATCCCGGCCCGCGTCTGCGAGAAGTGCCACATAAGCGGGGACCCGAAGTGGATCCAGGTGGGCAACAGCACCGGGCACAAACTCCACCACGAGAGGGAGAAGATAGACTGCGCCACCTGCCATGCCAGGACCATACATCGCTTCCAGCCCCCGGCGGAGATGTGCAAGAAGTGTCACAAGGAGAAGGTGGTCAAGATAGGGGAGATGGGACGCTTTCACTGCACCACCTGCCACCAATACCTGAAACCCAGAGAGAAGCTGACGCCCGAGAGGGAAGACTGCCTATTCTGCCACACCTACATGGGGAAGGCGGTGGGGACCTTCCCAGAGCAGCTGGCGCCCATGAAGTTCGACTGCGGCTCCTGCCACAAACCCCACGAGTCCGACAGGCCGGTGGAGTGCACCAAGTGCCACGACGTCTCGAAGAAGGGTTACCACGGCACCCCGGCCCATACCGCCTGCATCACCTGCCACACGAGGCACACCTGGATCGTGGAGAAGCGGGAGACCTGCGAGAAGTGCCACGTGGATCGCCGTGACCACAACCCCGGGATCTTCTGCGGCAACTGCCACGTCTTCAGGACCAGCGGGATCAAAGGCTGAAGCTGGGAGGCTCGTAACAAAGGGCCTGAGGGCGCTTCTGCGCGTTAGATCGCCACGTCCAGTACGGCTGCCAAGAACAGCACCGCCAGGTAGAGGCCCGAGAGCTTGAAGACCCTCCTGGCCCTCTCTGGGCTGGGGTCCGAGGAGAGCCTCAGGTTCTCCAGGAGGACCGCGGCGCCGGCGATGAGGGCGGCCACTAGATATATCTGCCCCAGATCCCTTCCCAGGTAGGGGGCCACCGATAGAGGGAGGGGAAGGAGATTGGAGAGGGCGGCGAGCCTCGCAGACCTCTGCACCCCGTAGATCGCCGGGAGGGTGGGCACCCCGGCCCTGGCGTAGTCCTTCTCGATCCATATGGCGAGGCTCCAGAAGTGGCCCGGGGTCCAGAGGAAGATGAGGAGGGCCATGAGGGAGAGGGGCGGCTGGAGGAGGGAACCTCCGACAGCCGCCCCTCCAGCCAGGAGGGAGCAGGACCCAGAGACGCCGCCTATGACCACAGACCAAGGAGTTTTCATCTTAAGAAGGAATGCGTAGAGGATGAAGACTCCTGTGCCCAAGGCCATCAGGGCCGTTGTGGGATGGTTGAGGAAGATGGAGGAGAGGATGAGTCCAGTGGCGATCATCAGGAGCCCGACCGAGAGCGCCTTCCAGGGCTGAATCCTGCCCGACGGGAGGGGCCTCCGCCTGGTCCTCTCCATGAGCCCGTCTATCCCCCGGTCGGCGTAGGAACCTATGGTTCCGCAGCCCGCGGCCACGAGCCCCCCCAGGACCAGGAGGACCGCGGCCCTGCCCCACGGCACCGCGCCCCCGGAGGCCAAGACAGAGCCGGCCAGGGCCGCCAGGAGGTTGAGGGCCACTATCCTGGGCTTCACTATGGAGAGGCTGTGGAGGAGACCCATGCTATCGGAAGGAGATGGGCCAGGCCTCCATCAACTGGAAGGCCAGAATGGTGAGGAGGATCGCCAGGCAGATGAAGACTATCCCTGGGACCAGGGCCGTGGGGGTCTCCTTCACCTCCCTCACCACAGGGAGGGCTGGCGGCTCCAGTCCCTTGAAGACCCCCAGCCCCTCGGCCCTCTCCCCCCTGAGGGCCGTCGCCCCCACGATGAAGAGGAAGGTGAGGATGCCCAGGGCCGTGAGGACCGCCCCTATGCCCACGGCTATGTTCATGGGCAGGGACCAGGCCGAGGGGGCGAGCCCGGAGTAGGATATCTCAGGCGTCCTCCTGGGGACGCCCAGGTAGCCGGCGATGGAGCCGAAGGTCCCGAAGATGAGGAGCCCCAGGGCCACCATGCAGGGCTGGAGCCGGGCCAGGGAGGGGTACCGGAGCTGCCTCCTGGTCAGACCGGTGACCAGGTAGTAGGCGCCCCCCATATAGATGAGGGTGGGCCCCCCGGCGGCTATGGGGTGGATGTAAGCCGGTACGGCAAAGGTCCCGTGGAGCATCTCCGAGGCACCCCAGTGGATAAGGGTGTAGCTCAGGACCCCGCCCAGGCCCATGGTGAGCATCCCCATGGCCAGGCAAACGAAGGCAGGGTTCCTCCAGGGGAGGTGGCGCATCCAGGCGAAGAGCCCCCCGTGGCCTGCCGAGCGCACCCTGGCCTCCATCATCCCCAGGATGATGAACATGTGGAGGATCGTCGGCATCCCAATGAGGAGGGAGAGGGAGGAGCCCAGGCCCTTCACGAGGGGGGATGTGGTGGGGTCCACCAGAAGGTGGTAGAAGAAGGTGGGGGGGACGACGGCCGGGTATAGGACGAAGAGGGCCTTGGCCACGTTCTTGCTGTAGACTGACTTGGCGTCCAGGACCAGCTCCACCAACATATAGGCCACGCCGATCATGGTCATGGCCGGGATGTAGTGGAAGACGTGGAACATCATAAGGAAGTTCTCCCTATATACGAGGGGGTCCGGGGCTGCGCCGGCCATGGCGGCCAGGAGGGCAGGGGCGAAGACCCTGAGGGAGGCGAGGGAGGTGGGTATTATGAGGACGACGGCCACGAGGCCCGCGAAGGCGGAGATGGGGATATCTGCCAGCATCCGCCTCCAGCTTGCCGCCTCCCCCTTCCTCTCCACGAGCCCCACCACCGTGAGGAGGTAATTGACGGTGATGAGGAGGGCCCCCATCCCACCCAGGACGTAGCCCAGGTAGACGAGGGAGGAACCCTGGAGGCCCGTGGCCAGGGGGGGGAAGGCCGTATACAGAACGTCGGCCCCCATGAGGATCCCGGCCACGTCCAGGAGGAAGCCCAGGAGGAGGAGGGCGAAGGCCAGCCAGCCGAGCCTCAGGCTGTAGAGCCTCCTCCCCCTCATCAGGAGAGGGACGGCCCCTACCAGTAGGCCCGCCTGGAAGAAGGTGAACCAGTAGAAGAGGGTGAAGATGGCGTGGAAGGTGAGGGCCTTGTAGTAGAGGGCCCTGCCTGCCAGGGGGAGGGCAGGAACCCTGGCCGAGGCCACCACCAGGGCGGCGAGGACCCCCAGCCCCAGGGAGACGAGCCCCATGGCTATGAAGGCTGAGATGAGCCCCTTCTCCCTGGGCTCCATATCCAACCTCTCCAGAGGGCTTTCAGTGGCCATGGTGCCCCTCCTCTCGAACCGGCTCCTGGCCTGGGACCGGCTCCCCCTCCACTATGATCTTGCCCTTCATCAGGTCGTGGCCAATGCCGCAGTACTCGCTGCAGTAGACGAGGTACTCCCCAGGCCGGAGGGGCGTCACCCTGACCATCGTCACGGTGTAGGGCATGACGACGGCGTTGTAGCTCCCGGACCCCATGTTCAATGAGAAGGCATGGACCACGTCAACAGATGATATATGGAAGGTGTAGGTCTCTCCAGTCCGCAGCCTCACGGTGGCGGGCCTCCAGTAGTACTGCCCCACCTCCAGTAGGACGGGCTCCTCGGGGACCCCCTGGACAGAGCCGTCGGGGAGCCCGTGCCGCTCGACGAACCCCTCCACGTCGGCCTTGAAGGCCTCGGGCCGGACCTCCGATCCCCCGCCGCCGTGCTCCCCCATCTCCGGTATGAGCATCCCGTAGTAGGCCCAGAGGGGGGCGAAGAGGAGGACGCCGAGGGCGACGGCGAAGCCTGCCATGAGATACCTCCTCTCGTCCATCGTGATGCCTCCGATTGGCCCTCTACTCGACGCCACTATATCTATATAACTCTTACCCTTCCAGAATGGGAAGAGTAAGGTATTTATCCTCGGCGGCAGATGTATAGAGAGGTGATATCGTGAGCAGCTGTTGCGGTCCCAAGGCAGAGGGAGAAGAGAAGGCCGCCCACGGGCACGAGCACCAGGGAGGGTGCTGCGGCACCGGCGTTGGCGTGGGGCTCATGAAATGGGCCCTCCTGGGCCTCCTGGTAGTCCTGGCCTTCTCCTATATCGTCAGGTCACTCTGAAAGACTGAGAAGGGAGGTTGGCTATGGCAATAGATCCGGTATGCAAGATGGATGTGGACGAGATGAGCGCGGCCCACAGGGGCGAGTACCAGGGGAAGACCTACTACTTCTGCGCCCCAGGCTGCAAGAGGGCCTTCGAGGCAGACCCTGAGAAATACCTGAAAGGAGGGGCCGAGGGAATGCCTAGAGGAGAGAAGCCCTGGTGGAAGTTCTGGTAATAGGCTAGAAGTGGTGCTTCTCTATCTGGAAGGCGCAGTCCCGCAGGGCTTCCTGGATCTTGGAGAGGTCCTCCTTGGTGATCTTGTACTTCTCCATGACCCTCCTGCTCATCACCTCGCTCTTGTTCTACAGGATCTCTATGAGATCCGACATCCTCATTTTCATACAGCCCCTCAATAATAGCCAGATAGATAACGTTCCAAACTATTCTAGAACTTTTGAGGTACATCTGCGTATATACTATAGCTTGCTTACCATTAATTTCTTAGGTTTATGTGGATGCCCTAGAGGGTACCACCCCCGCAACCGGGAATATATTTAAGGCCAGAGGAGGGAGTAAGAAGGGATGGAGATCGGGGTCGTAGGGAAGCCGAACGTGGGGAAGTCTACCTTCTTCAACGCCTGCAGCTTGGGCAATGCGGAGGTGGCGGCCTACCCCTTCACTACCATAAAGCCGAATAGGGCTGTGGCCGCGGTCCGGACCCGTTGCGTCTGCCGGGAGCTCGGGGTCGAGGACAACCCCAGGAACTCCAGGTGCGTAGGGGGGGAGAGGTTCGTCCCAATAGAGGTCATTGACGTCGCGGGTCTGGTCCCCAAGGCCCACGAGGGGCGGGGCCTCGGGAATCAATTCTTGGACGAGCTCCGCCGCGCCAGCGTTCTGATCCATGTCGTAGACACCGCTGGCGCCACCGACGCGGAAGGGGTCGTGGTGCCAGCAGGTACCCACGACCCTGTGGAGGACGTCCGCTTTCTGGAGGCGGAGATCGAGGCCTGGTTCTTCGATATATTCCGGCGGTCCTGGGACAAGGTCTCCAGGAAGGTCCAGTACGAGGGGAAGGACTTCGTGAAGTACTTCGAGGAGATGTACGTGGGGATAGGCTTCCAGGCCAGGGATATAATAAAGGCGGTGGGCGATGCAGCGGTAAATCCCGAAAAGCCCCACGACTGGTCAAAGGAGGACCTCGCCAGGTTCACCGGGGCCCTAAGAAGGGTCTCAAAGCCAATCATCATAGCGGCCAACAAGACCGACGTGGAGCAGGTGGCGGAGAATATAAAGCGCCTCCGGGAGGCCTTCCC
>JBBSVP010000065.1:0-13549 GCA_038046745.1 Candidatus Hydrothermarchaeota archaeon | reverse complement strand
GTCGCCTCGACCTACATTCGCATGGCCCAACCCCACGGCGGCGAGAGCGAGGGGCACCACTTCCCCCTGCGCAAGGGCACCGAGGTGATGGTCGCCTTCTCGGGCGGCGATCCCGACCGACCGCTCATCAGCGGCGTGGTTCCCAACGCCACCCACCCGAGCACGGTGACGAGCGTTAACCACACCTACAACGTGATGCGCACCGGCGGCGGCAACTACATCATCATGGATGATGACGCCGGCAAGCAGTCCATCGAGCTCTACACCCCCATCTTCGCCTGCTCCCGGATAGCGGGCTGGGCGGCCCACATCACCGAGCAGCACGATGACAACAGGCTCATCAGGCCGAAAGGCATCTACCAGGGGGCGAAGGGGCTGAAGTACGTGCCGGTGGAGGAGAGGTAAGGCTTGGTTTTATCGCTCACACGTCAGTATGTCGATTATCGATTTTTTCCTCGGGTTTATTTTTTTACTGGTTATATCCACTCTACTTTTTCTTGTTTTTGAAAAGTTGCTCGATAAATCATCGATAAGTTTCCGAGAAAAATTAAGACTATTCCAAAAAAATCCTAAAAATTTAGATGAAGAGACGGGAGAATTGCTTTTCCACTGGGAAAAGTATTTCATAGGGAGTATCCTTTTAGCTATGTCAATTCGCAGTTTTATTAGTTTATATTTAAATCTAAATTCGTTCAAATTCCTGCGATTGGCTCTTACAGTTGGCTTTCTTTTATGGGGCGTTGGCGAAATAGTCAATGAATATTTTTATAGGGAATCAAAAATAGATTACAACTATCGTAGAAAATATGGATGGAAATTTATTTGGAAGATGAGTTATTATAAAGAATTGATGAAAAATTCTCCAATAGCTCTGATACGTGAATTGATAGGTATTGGTTTCTTGATTTTTATTCTTCTGATTATTGTCTTGGTTCTACTTGTTTTTATTCTGAATAGATTTTAAGGTACGACTCTCTGCCATTCCACATTGTTAGCTATGCCAAGAGACAGAGAACAAAATAAAGTAGGAAGGGGAGAGCCAGCCCTTACGCCAGCTTCCCAAACTCCTTCGTAGCGTCCACCATGGCCTGCATGTTGGCAGAGGGGACGTCGGGCCAGATGTCGCAGCCGGGCCAGATGCCGTTGACGCCGTTCTCGATGGCCTGCCGCACGGCCTCCCGGACCTTGTCGGGGGTGCCCTCCACCAGGACCTTGTAGGCGTCGATGTTGCCCAGGATGATGGTCTCCTTCCCCAGCTCGGCCCTGGTCTTCTTCACGTCGTTCTGCTGCTCGACGGAGATGGCGTCCGCGCCGCACTGGTTCATCATACCGACGATCATCCCTGTCTTGCCGCAGATGTGGAGGACCTTCTTGACCTTGATGGACTCGATGACCTTCTTGACGTGGGGCATCACGAGGCCCTTGAACATCCGGGGGCTGATCACGTCCTCCGGTGCCCCCATCTCCCTGACCGCGATATAATCCACCCCGGCCGCCTCCCATACCCTGGCGACGCGGATGAGGACCTCGTCCAGGCTGTCGACGATCTTGTTGATCTCGTCGGGTTTCTTGAAGGACATCTTCAGGAGCTCGTTCAGGTCCATGACCTGCCCCGCCAGGGTGAAGGGGCCCAGGATGTAGGAGCCGATGGGTACTTTATCGCCCAGGTCCTTCTTCAGGGCCCTGATGGCCTCGGCAACCATGGGGATTCTACCCCTCGTCTCCAGGTCGTCTGGTATCTTGAACTCCTCCCCGATGGAAGCCACCTTGGACTGTATCGTAGGATAGACTACATCGTCCCGATGGGGGTAGAAGCTGAGTTTCGTCCCCAGGGCCTCGGCCTCTATGCAGAGGTCGAAGGGGACTACTGCGCAGTCGTAGCCGAAGAGCTTTGGGGTCGTGGCCGCCACGGAGCTCATGATCTTCGCGTCCTGGTGGACCTCTGCGAAGCGCTTGACTCCGAGCTTCTTCATCCCTGTCGTGGTTATGTTGCCCATCCCGCTGAAGCAGGGGATGCGGTCGATCTTCTTGCGGCTCAGGAGCCCCAGGACCCGCTCCTTGGAAGTCATCTCTGGCATGGATACACCCGTAGAGTAAAGAAGTAGGGGCCCCTACTTCTTCACAAACTTAGCCCCGTTCTTCTTTACGGTGTCCACCATCGCCTGGAGGTTCTCGTGGGACGTGAGGGGCGACAGCGAGCAGCCCGGTGCCACCAGGTCGGCGCCCTCCTGGAGGGACCTCATGGTGTCCTTCTCCACGTCGGCCGGCTTACCATCGAAGAGGATCTTGACCGGGTCCACGTTGCCCAGCATGGCGCACTTCCCCTTCGTCTTCTTTGTGAACTCCGCCATGTTGGCCTTGGAGTCGATGGAGATGGCTGTGCACCCGGTGCCTATCATCTCGTCTATCACGTAGGTGGTGTTGCCGCAGACGTGGAGTATGTTCGGTCCCTTGATCTTCTGGCAGACCTTCTTGTCCACCGGGGCCGCAAACTCCTTGTAGAACTTGGGGCCCAGGAGGTCGACGGACGCGATCATGTCTTCCACCGTCACTATGTCAGCGCCGTGGTCGAACATGGCGTTGGCGTACTCAGGCAGTAGATCGGCACAGAACTCGGTGAATCCCCTAACCCTATCGGGGGCGGTGAAGCAGTCCATTATGGTCCTCTGGACCTCGCCCAGGTAGGAGGCCATCTGGTAGGGGCCGACGATATGGCCGTAGATGGCCACCTCGTCCCCGTACTTCTCGGAGGCGATCTCCAGGGCCTTCAGGATGACGGGTATGCGCCCCTTCTCCAGCCAGTTCTCAGGCACCTTCACCTCGTCCACCGTATCGTAACCCTTGAAGGGGACGCTGGGACAGTCGTTCTCCCTCCACTTGATCTCGCAGCCGAGGATCTCGGCCTCGGTGGTCTGGTCGAAGGGCAGGCCGATGGCCTCGAGACCCTCGTCCAGCCAGGCGGCAGCGGCCTGGGTGACCATCTTGTTGGAATCTAGGAAGGATTCCGGCCAGTTGGCATTGTACTTCTTCATGTGGTGGAAGCAGACGTTGCTGTCGCAGCCTGTCACTGGAATCCGATCTACCTTCTTCAGTTTCATGGCATTCATTACACGTTCTTTAGAATTCATCTCCGACGCCATCCATCCTCACCTCTTCCTCTTCTTGTCCCTGTTATTACATTGGGTGGTGTTAGGTATCTTCTACCAATATAAAAAGTTTTGGGAACTGGGTAGAGTCCCAGTCCTACCGGACGACGAGGACGGAGCATGGGGCGCCGTCCGCCACCCGCTTGGAGACTGACCCCAGGAAGAGCTTCTTGAGCCTCGAGACGCCCCCCCTCGGCGCTATCACGATGAGGTCGTAGCCATCCTTGGCCACCTTCAGGATCTCCTCGGCCGGGTCCCCTACCCGCCCCAGGGCCTTGACCTTGAGCTTCTCCTTCACCAGAGGCTTCGCAGCCTCCTCGGCCACCAGCTCGGCGGCCCTGAGGAAGTCCTCGTAGGTCATGCCCGGCTTGCCCTCCTTCTTGTAGGCCTCCCCGCCCGGGCCGAACCGCACCTCTTCACCGGTGGGTTCTTTCTCCACCTCTTCCCCGCTCTTGGTGTGCATCACCGTGACCTGGGAACCGAACTTCTTCGCGATCTCCCCGGCCCTGGCCACTGCCATGCCCCCCAGGGGGGAACCGTCCACCGGCACAAGAATCTTCCTCATGAGTCTGCCTCCCGTCCAGTTTTACTAAACTTTGGCCCCACAGCATATGAATATTTCCTATTAGGGCGTCAGCCTCCGCCTGTCCCTGGGGAAGAGGACCGCCTCCCTTATGTTGGGGAGCTGGAGGAGGAGCATCAGGAAGCGCTCTATGCCCATGCCGAAGCCCCCGTGGGGTGGCATGCCGTATTTGAAGGCCATCAGATAGGAGCCGAAGTTCATGGGGTTCAGGCCCTTGGCCTTTATCCTCTCCACCAGGAGGTCGTACTGGTGTATCCTCTGGGAGCCCGAGATGATCTCCCTCCCCCTGAACTCCAGGTCAAAGGAGTTGGAGTACTCCGCGTCGCCGGAGGGCATGGTGTAGAAGGGCTTCACCCGGAGGGGGTATTTGGTGACGAAGTAGAGGGGGTGACCCTTCCGCCCCATGATCCCCCCCAGGGCCTTCTCGGCCTCGGTGTTCAGGTCCTCGCCCCTGGGATATCTCATGCCCTCGGCCTCTAGCATCTCCAGGGCCTCCGCATACCGGACCCGAGGGAAGGGAACCTCCGGTTCCTCGAGTTCCACCTTCAGGGTCTCGAGCTGCGGCATGCACCCCGCCTTTATGCCTCTTATCATGGCCGCTATCAGCCCCTCGATGACGCGCAGGACATCCTCTTCGTCCCTGATGAAGGCCACCTCCCCGTCGATGGCCGTGATCTCGTTCAGGTGCCAGATGGTGTCGTGCTCCTCGGCCCTGAAGTAGGTGGCCACCTCGTAGACCCTGTCGAAGCCCGTGGCCATGAGCATCTGCTTGTATAGCTGAGGGCTCTGGGCGAGGAAAGCCTCCTTCTCGAAGTATGCCACAGGGAAGAGCTCCGTCCCCCCCTCCGAAGAGGTGGATATAATCCTGGGTGTGTGGACCTCCAGGAAGCCCAGGGACCGGAGGTGTTCCCTGGCTGCCTGCAAGGCCACGGAGCGGATGCGGAAGATGCTGCCTATCTCCCTCCTCCTCAGGTCCATCACCCGGGCGTCCAGGCGGGTGTCCAGGTTGGCCTCCACCTTTCCCGTGGGGTCCATTGGGAGGGGCGTGGCTGCCTGGCCCAGGACCTCCAGCCTCTCGGGGATGATCTCGTAACCGTTGGGGGCCCTCTTCTCGGCCTGGACCTTGCCCTCCACCAGGACGACGCTCTCCTTGCTCAGGGCCCCAGTCTTGGCAAAGACCTCCTCGGGGACGTACTTCCGGGGCATGGTCACCTGTACCACGCCCTCCCGGTCCCTCAGGAGGAGGAACTTGAGATTCCCCAGCTCCCGGAGCTCGTGGACCCAGCCGGCCACGAGGACCTTCTCCCCTGCCATCTCTGGGGTCACCTCCGTGGAATACTTCCGCTCCATCTTATCGTCTCTCCAGCCTTCTCCTGACGCTCTCGGCGTGGGCATATAAACCCTCCACCTCCGCCAGGGGGATTATTATCTCGGCCAGGGCCTCAAGACCCTCCCGGCTCGCCTCCTGGAAGGAGATGGACTTGAGGAAGTCCTGGACCCCCAGCCCGGAGTAGGCCCTCGCAGCGCCCCCGGTGGGGAGGACGTGGTTCGTGCCTGAGGCGTAGTCCCCGCAGGCCACGGGGGTGTATCTGCCCAGGAAGACGGAGCCCGCGTTCTCTACCTTCTCCAGGACCCGGCGGGGATTGCGGGTCATGATCTGGAGGTGCTCCGGGGCGTACTCGTTCAGGAACTCTATCCCCTCTTCCAATCTGCTGACTATGAGGATTGCACCTCTCTCCCGGAGGGACTTTCGGGCCTCCTCCCTCGCCGCCTTCTCTTTCCCTATGCGCTCCAGGACCTTCCCGGCCAGAGGGGCGCTGGTGGTGACCAGGATGCTGCTCGCCTGGGGGTCGTGCTCCGCCTGGGCGAGCATGTCCAGGGCTATGTGTCCGGGGTCGGCGGTCCCGTCGGCCAGGATGAGGACCTCGCTGGGCCCCGCCGGGTTGTCTATGGCCACGGTGCCGCTCACCGCCCTCTTGGCGGCCGTGACGTAGATATTACCGGGCCCCACGATCTTCTCAACCTTTGGCACCGTCTCCGTGCCGTAGGCCATGGCCGCTATCGCCTGGGCTCCCCCCACCTTGTAGACCTCCTCCACCCCTGCCACCCGGCAGGCCGCCAGGGTGTAGGCGTTCGCGCCTCCATCCCTGGTGGGAGGGGTCGTGCAGACGATCCGCTTCACCCCTGCCACCCGGGCGGGGGTGACGGTCATGAGGACGGTGGAGGGGTAGGCTGCCCTCCCACCGGGCACGTAGCACCCGACCCTCCCTATAGGCCTGACCACCTGCCCGAGCCGCACCCCCTTGGCCCGGTAGGACCAGCCGGCTTTCTTCTGGCGCCGGTGAAACGCTTTTATGTTATCGTGGGCCCTCTCGAGGGCATCCAAGACCTTTGGGTCTGCCGTCTCCAGGGCCCTGGCGAACTCCTCCTCCCGGACGCGGAGATCGTCCACCTCTATCCCATCGAATTTCCTGGTATAGAGGCGGAGCGCCCTGTCCCCTTCCCTCCTCACCCTCTCTACTATCTCCTCCACCCGGGGGTAGACCCTGGAGACCTCGGCCCCGGACCTCTCCAGGAGCCGCCTCCTCTCCCCTTCCTTCAACTCCCTGAGACGCCTCAAGAGCATGGCCCTTCTCTCGCCCATGGGTGGATTTATACCTTTTTATATCACCGGACCACGAAGAGGGATAGGAAGACGAAGACCCAGACCCCGTCCACGAAATGCCAGTAGAGCCCCCCCACCTCCAGCGGTAGGCAGCGCCCGGGGGAGAAGAGGCCCCGGCGGGCCCTGAAGAGGAGGGCCCCCAGTACTAGCATCCCTATCAGCAGGTGGATGGCGTGGAAGCCCGTCAGGGTGAAGTAGATGGATCCGTAGGCGTGGTCCCAGGGGCGGAAAGGCGCCGTAAACCAGTCGAAGGCCTTGATGGCCAGGAAGGCGGACCCCAGGAGGATGGTGGCGGAGAGTGCCCTGACCAACCCCCCCTTGTCCCCCCTCTTGATGGAGGCGAGGGCCCTCTCCATGGTGGCGCTGCTGGCGAGGAGGATGAGGGTGTTGGCCGACATGAGGGCCACCTCCAGGTGGACGCCCTCTGGGGGCCAGACAAGGGTCTTGGCCCTGAGGTAGAAGTAGGTCCAGAAGAGGGAGCCGAAGAGGAAGGTCTCCGAGACGATGAAGAGGGCCATGCCCAGGTAGAGAGGGGTCTGCCTGGGCTCCATCTACTCCTTCCCTCCCGAGAGGATGGCGTGGACCCCATCCCCCTCCCCGTAGCAGTAGGGCGGCGCCACGACCCTGGGCGGTGCCTCGAAGTTTTCCTCCGGCGGAGGCGATGATACCTGCCACTCCAGGGTCTTGGCCCCCCATGGGTTGGGAGGGGCCTTTGGCCCGCTCCGGGCGCTGGATATCATGTTGTAGACGAAGATCGGCATGCTCAGGGCCACGAGGAACCCGCCGGCTGAGACGAGGGCGTTCACAGGACCGTATGACGGGTCGTAGTCCACGATCCGCCGCCGCATCCCCATCATCCCCAGCCAGAACATGGGCCAGGTCATCACCAGGAACCCGGCCGTCATCACCCCCCAGTGCAGCCTCCCGAGACCTTCCCTGTAGAACCGCCCCGTGACCTTCGGGAACCAGTAGTAGATGGCGGCCAGGAAGGGGAAGAGGAACCCGCCGAAGAGGGTGTTGTGGAAGTGGCCCACTATCCAGTAGGTATCGGTGATGTGCAGGTCCGTGGGGATGATGGCCTGGACGACGCCTGTTAGACCCCCCATCAGGAAGACCACGATGGCGGTGAAGACGAAGAGGATGGGCGTGGCGATCCTCAGCTTCCCCCGCCACATGGTCCCCAGCCAGGCGAAGATCTTCACCCCGGTGGGGACGGCCACCAGGAGGGAGGTGACCATGAAGGGGATCCTCAGGTACTCCTCTATCCCGGCGGCGAACATGTGGTGGCCCCACACCAGGGTCCCGGTCACTGCTATCCCCACGCTGGCCAATGCCACCGCGCGATAGCCGAAGAGGGGCTTCCGGACAAAAACCGGTAGCAACTCGCTGATAACCCCCAGGCCCGGGAGGACGAAGATGTAGACGGCGGGGTGGGAGTAGAACCAGAAGAGGTGCTGGTAGAGGATCACGTTCCCTCCCTTGGCCGGGTCGAAGAAGCCCATGCCCAGGAGCCGTTCCATGAGGACCATCAGGAAGTCCATGGCGATGAACTGGGTGACAGTCAGGGAGAGGAGGGCCATGGCCAGGACCCCCCAGACGAAGATGGGCATCCTGAAGAGGCCCATCCCCGGGGCCCGCAGCTTTATTATGGTGGTGAGGAAGTTGACGGCCCCCAGGATGGAGGAGAAGCCCGCCAGGTAGGCCCCCAGGAGCATGAACTGCATACCCCAAGGCGACCTGACGCTGAGGGGGGCATAGGCCGTCCAGCCCGTATCGGGACCTTTCAGGACGAGGGCCGTGATTATGAGGAAGGCGGCGGGAGGGACCACCCAGAAGGAGAGGGCGTTCAGCCTCGGGAAGGCCATATCCCTGGCGCCGATCATGAGGGGGAGGAGGTAGTTGATCATCCCCGCAATGCCCGGGAGGACGACGAGGAAGAGCATGACGGTCCCGTGGGTCGTCATGACGGCGTCGTAGGTCACGGGGTTGAGGAAGTCTATCCCGGGCCTGGCCAGCTCCAGCCGCATCAGTACTGCGAGGCTCATGCCGAAGAGGAGGAGGATGAGGGACGTGACCGCATACTGGACACCGATGACCTTGTGGTTCGTGTCGAAGCCGAGGTAGCGGGTCCAGGATGGCTGGTGCTTCACTGCCTCTCTCTTCCGCCCCAGGGCCCATCCGAGCCAATAATCGAAGGCCCCCAGGCCCGCCAGATATCCGAAAACCCCTGCCAGGACGCCTACGGCCGTCACAGAGGCCTCGTCCCAGGGCTGGAGACCAAGGGTCCCTCTCACCAGCAGGGCCGCCCCCATGCCCAGGATGGCGGTGGCTATGCCGGAGAGGAATCCCCTGACGATGCCCAGGGATCTCAATCTCACCTCTGCGATATGACCCACCCCCTGAACTCCTCCTCTTCCATCACCCGCACCTTGGCGCCCATGAAGGCGTGGCCCAGGCCGCAGAGCTCGGCGCAGAGGAGCTTGTACTCCCCCACCCTGGTGGGGGTGACGAGGAGCTCCGTCTCCATCCCGGGTACGGCATCCATCTTGACCCGGAACTCGAAGACGTAGAAGGAGTGGACCACGTCCTGGGAGGTCAGCTTGAAGAGGACGGTCCTGTTCACTGGGAGCCCCAGTTCGGCGGTGGTGATGCCGTGTTCCGGATACTCGAAGCTCCAGCTCCACTGGCGGGCGGTGACCTTGACGGCCATGGGTTCCGCGTGCTGAGGGGGGGTGGTGATCTCGGTCAGGACGATCCCGCCGTAGATCCCCAGCCCGACCACGATGGCCAGGGGGATGAGGGTCCATACGGTCTCCAGGAGGGCGTTGCCGTGGTCAGGCGGCCCGTCTTCCATGTCGCCTGGCCGCTGCCGGAAGACGGCCACGCTGTAGAGTAGAAAGACCACCACGAGGGCGAAGATGGCCGCGGCTATGACGAATTGGACCCTGAAGAGAGAGTCTATGGCCTCACCCTCCCGGCTGGCCAGGGTGGGGGTGATACGGACGTGGGTGATTATCCAGATCAGCACGGCGGCAAGGGACGCAGCAAGGAGGGAGGCGGTGATGATGCGCCCCCTCCCTGCAGAGGGAAAGGGCGGGGATGGGTGCTCTTCCCCCCTCCGCCAGATGATCACGTAGAGGAGGACTAGGATCACAGCCACGCCCACAGCCAGGATAAAGACCCCGAGGAAGAAACCGAGGCTCTTGTAGATGGGGGAAGGATATCCAGGGAGAAGATCATGGACCCCCAGAGACCCAGGCTCGTAGTGGGTCGCCGGGGCCCTGAGTTTGGCTATGGAATCTATGAGCGTTTGTATCTCCAGAAACCCCTCAGCCACACTCTTTCCCAGCAAAAGATCATTCCCCTCTTCTCTGGTGTGAATACGCAGTTACTTAAAGTTTTTGCGGAGGCGCCGACAGATGTGCTCCAGGGTCGTTTCCAGGTTCTCGTCCCTGTCGTACGCCTCCACCAACTTTTTCAACTCGCCCCTGCTCTTGCCCCTGAGCCCCTCCACCTCCTCCAGCAGGGCCGGCAGCGCCCTGACCACATTGTCCACGATGGTTATGGTTGCCGTCCGGGCAGTCCTGGAGATGGGGTTTATGTCTATGGCGATGACCCGCTTCCCGGCCTTTACGAGGGCCTCGGTCCTGTCCCCGTCCTCCAGGGGCACCAGTACGACATCGCCGGAGAAGATTCCCTCCCTGTCCACCAGCCTCCTCTCGCTCTCCAGGCCGGGGATCTCCTCCCCTGGATTTATGCCATAGACGATTCCTGCCCCGTGGCGTTCCAGGAGGCGGCCGATCTTGGCGGCCCTGGCCCGACTCCTGTAGAAGAGGTTCACCTCCAGCTTGGCCCTGGTGGCCTTGGAGAGGGCCACCAGCTCCCGGGGGCAGATGGCCGCCGTATTCCCGTTCACCGAGATCACAGGGTTCTCGGCCAGGATAAGGAGGGCGGCAGCGGCCATGATGGCGGTCCTGGCAGGGGGTGTGGTGACCTCGCCGAGGAGGTAGTCAAAGGCCTCCCCCCTCCCGTGGGCTATCAAGCCCGCCATGGCGGTTATGCCATCCTTGTAGCCCTCCATCAGGGCCTCCCTCAGCTTCAAGGACTCGTACCTGGGGTGCCCCGGGGGGATCTGCATCCTACCGCCGGTCCTTCTGGGCCGTGAGCCCGCCAGAGATTATCAGTTTCATCCCCTCTTCGACGCTCATCTCGAGGGGTATGACCTGATCCTCGGGGACTACGAGCAGGACCCCGGAGGCGGGGATGGGAGTGTGGGGCATGAAGACGTGGACCATCCTCACCTTGGTCTTCTCCTCGATCTTCTTCATCCCGGGGGCTGTGGTGAAGCCGACGGAATATAACCCCTTCCGGGGGTACTCCACCAGGACCACGGCCTTGAACTCCGAGGGCTTGTTGGCGAAGAGGACCGAGGAGGCGTCCTTTATCGCCCCGTAGATGCCTCTGACGAAGGGGATTCTCAGGAAGACCCCCTCGTAGATCTCCACGAGCTTCCTCCCTACGGCTATGGTGGTCACAGCCCCCAGCACGAGGATGATGAGGAAGGCCATGAGGAGGCCAACCCCAGGCACGTGCTGCCCGAAGGCCATCATCTCCAGAGGGCGCAGGAGGCCGTCGAGGAACTCGAAGGCGGAGCGGAGGACGTACATGGTTATGACCAGGGGTGTGAAGACGACGAGGCCCGTCAGAAAGAAGTTGCGCAGCTGGGCAAAGACCCTGTTGGTCATAAGACCCTTGCACCCACGTAGTCGATCTCCGCCACCACGTACATGTAGTCCAGGAGCTCGCAGACCCTCTCGGGCTCGTTGGTCAGGGTGAAGATGGAGTTGCCGAGCATGATCATGGACGCAGGGACGCCCTTCTCCTCCAATGTCTTTATAGCGCCCTTGACCTTCTCGTCCATCATATCTATCTGGGAAGAGAATCTCTTGCTGAGCTTTAAAAAGTTGTCCATGGAAGGGTTCCTCAGGAGGAGATCCATGCACTCCCCTCCCGCCCTGTTTATCGCCTCTTTCCTCCTCTCGTCCAGGAGTACCGAGCTGGTCTCCAGCTCACCGCCCACCACGAAGGCCACGACGTAGTCGTTGGAGAGGAGCCTGTCCGTCATCCCTATGCCCGGCCCTCCGGGCCGCTCCCTTATGACGACGCCCCCCGTGCACTCAGCTATGACGTCCCCCAGCCCGGTCCTGTTCAGGACCTCGGCCCTGTGGGCGATCCTCCCGCAATGGTTGAGGGTCGTCTCCAGCCCCAGCGCCCGCGCGAGGGCGATGGTGGCGCCCAGGGTGCCGGCGGCGGAGGTCCCGAAGCCGTATTTCATGGGCACCTCGAGCTCGTGGAATACCTCCACCCTATACCGCCCCCCCTGCCCCCTGAGGAGCTCCTCAAGAGCGGTCCTGGTCACCGGGCAGTCGAAGGCCTCGCCGTTGACGTGGGTCCGGATCTCGTCCACCTCCCCCTCCCTGGCCTCCACCGTCGTGTAGACGCCCTTGTTTATGACTATCCCGCACCCCCTGGAGCCGGACCTGAGGGGGTCGGGGTCCTCGCAGATCTCGAAGAAGCCCGTTATATGCCCAGGAACAAAGACGTTGGCCCTCATTCACAGATCTCCAGGCCATCCCGTTGAACGTCCCCATAGATATTATTTGCGCTGTAGCTGTTCTGTCTGGACAAGAGCCGCGAGAGTAGCGAGCGGGACCGTGAGTGTCGGCGCGAGCAGGACTCCCGACAGAGTCCTGCGAAGCGCTGACAAACGCCCCCGGGGGGATTTGAACCCCCGATCTACAGCTTAGGAGGCTGCCGCCTTATCCTGGCTGGGCTACGAGGGCACGAGACTGTCTCTCGACACTCCCATATATTACCATTTCGCCTCTTGCGAAGTCGGAGGGCAGGGCCCCAGCCGGAGGGGCCTGGTGAGGTGGCGCATGGCGCCTGTCGGGACCTGGTAGAACCCCTCCTCCAAACGCCTGGGCAGGCTCACCTTGACCTTCTCCCGGGCCCCGGTCTTACACCTGCGGCACCTGAAGCCCTGCCCCCTCCCGGCGGACTCCATCCGCCGTCCGCATTGAGGGCATGGTGGATTCTCCACCGCCACCAGGGGGGCCAGCCTGAGAACCTGGAGCCTCTCCAGGTTGATGGTCCTCCTCCCCACCGTCACCTCCCCGTAGACCTCCACCTCGTCCCCAGGAGCTAGCGCTCCCACCGCCCATCGGAAGTCCCTGGTGGGCTCGTAAGCAGCACAGTCTATGAGGCCCCTGCCGTCCGTAAGAGGGAAGATAACATGCCCCCCCTCCATCGCCCTGGGCCTCTGGGCGACGGTCCCCTTCAGGATCACGGAGGAGTATGGCCTCGCCTCCGCGATGGACCCCACCCTCTCCAGGTGGGCGTCCGTCCCTTGGTTGGTGAGGTAGAGGGCCGACCTCTCCACCTCCTCCCCAGCCTCCACCATGCCGTAGGCTTCCATGAGGGTCCCAGGGTCCAGCCCTCTGATACCGAAGAGGATGGGGCAAGGGGAGCGGGGGGTTATGAGAATCCGCCCGGAGGAGGGGTCTATGTTGTTGAAGGTCCTGGGATAGGTCCTGGCGTCCATGGCATGGACCGAGGCCGCCCCCACCCTCCTCTCTTTCCCCCAGTTCTCCCTCGCCCGGTAGGCTATGATCTCGTAGGTCCTCTCCCCCTCCCCCAGCCTGGCCCCTACGGCAGCCAGGGCCCCCACCACCCCCCGCCCGTTCTTGTATCCGTGGACCTCCGCCGAGTGGACCTCCGCCAGGGTCCTGGCCTTCCTCGGGGAGACGACTCTGTGGAGTACCGTCCTGTAGAATCTGTCCAGCTCACCAGGTACCTCCCCCTCCAGGAAGACCACCCCCGGATTCGTATTGGGATCGGCCATGACGGAATATCGCTCCACGGCCGCCAAGACCGCCTCCCTGGCCACGGCTCCCCTCTCAGTCTCCATAGTTATGGCCACGCTGGCGTTCCCTCGGGTCTTCCAGGGGATGTTGGGGTTGAGCCTCACCAGCTTGAGCTCCACCACCTCCCCCAGCCTGGAGAGTTCCCCGGCCAGGAGGGCCCCCAGGTAGGTGGTGCACATCCCTTCCCTGGAGTCGGTGTCGTCCATGCCTATGTGGAGCAGGCCCATCT
>JBBSVP010000064.1:0-3085 GCA_038046745.1 Candidatus Hydrothermarchaeota archaeon | reverse complement strand
GGAGTCTATCTTCTCGATGGACCTCCTCTTCCCCTCGACATCCCCGTCGTGACCAGGGACGTCCGGTCCCTTTATGTGGATATACAGTCCGTCGAATCGGTCGAGCTCCTGGAGGGCCCTCTCGGCTTGGAGCGGGTAGTCGCGCTCCACGTTGCCTTCCAGGCGCATCTCTACCACCTCCATCCCCGTCAACAGGGCTATGCCCTTCTCCACCGGCATCTCGACGAACGAGCCAAGCCTGAGGCCTGATGTCTCTCTGAGCTTGGGGAAGCTGGGCAACCTGTCACCGGCGTCCCGGCTCACTATGACGTTGGCCGGGAGCTTCCCCTGCGCTACGCGCTTTTTATTCACCTCGGACGCTGCCAGGACCTCGCGGCTCCTCTCTGTGAACTGGTTCGTCAGCTCTGCCGCCCTCCTCGCCTCCGGCGTCTCGTGCCCCTCCATGGGCTCGCATCGGAGGAGGACGTCCTCGAATCTTGCCTTGGCCACGCCGAAGACCCCCCTCCGCTCGTAGGCCGGGTCCGTGTTGGTCACGAAGCCCGAGAGCTTCCCCTCCTCGGAGCGTATCACCAGGACCCCCCTGTGCCCCACGGTATTCTTGAACCAGAAGTTCGCCCCCTCGAGCTTCACCCGCTCGTTGATCTCCCGGCAGAGGAGGCTTGCCTCCTCCGCCGTCAGGTTCCTCCCGACGCGCCTGTCTCTTATCCTGTTCCCCTCCCCCAGGGTGGCGAAGTTCACCCGGTAGGCCAAGTCACCCTCCCGCACCTCCAGTCCCGCGGCGTAGCACTCCAAAGGGCCGCGCCCTGTGTAGTACCTCTCGGCGTCGTAGCCCAAGATGCTGATGACCGCGATATCGGACTCGGGCGCGATGCCCTCGCCGACGGTGTGCATCAGCCCCAGCCTGCCCCGGGCGGCCAGGGAGTCCATGTGGGGGGTGACGGCCGCCTCCAGGGGGGTCTTGCCGCCGAGCTTCGGGTTGGGCGTATCGCCGAGGCCGTCGAGGACTATATAGAGGAGCTTTGCCATGGCTATGCCTTCCAAGGGGCTTATTTAAAACTTTTTCTTTTATCTATTAGGATAACACAAGTCACCCAAATACAAAAGGCTTTATATGGCGGGTTGGAGGCTTTCTTTCCTATGCCGGTACTCCTCTGGATCTTCCTGGCAGTATCGGTGGTGAGCCTCGTCTCCCTCCTGGGAGCCCTCACTCTCTTCATGAGGAAGGACTTCCTGGAGAGGACCCTCTTCTTCCTCATAAGCTTCGCCGCAGGGACGCTTCTGGGGGCAGCCTTCCTGGACCTCATACCCGAGGCCCTCGAGACGGGCTCCCCCCGGGGTGTCTTCTATCCCGTCATCACTGGGATAGTGACCTTCTTCCTCCTGGAGAAGCTCCTCCACTGGTTCCATCACCACGACAGCGGGGTACATCCCTTCACCTACCTCAACCTGGTGGGGGACGGGGTCCACAACTTCATCGACGGCGCTATAATAGCCACCAGCTTCCTGGTCAGCGTCCCCCTGGGCCTCGTCACCAGCCTGGCGGTCATCGCCCACGAGATCCCCCAGGAGATAGGAGACTTCGGGATCTTGATCTATGGGGGCTTCTCCAGGAAGAAAGCGCTCTTCTATAACTTCCTATCTGCCCTCTCGGCCTTCCTCGGGGCCCTTCTGGCGTACTTCTTTGCCTCGGCTGTTGAGGGCTTCGCCAACTTCCTCGCGGCCTTCGCCGCAGGCGGCTTCATATACATAGCCAGCGCTGACCTCATACCAGAGCTCCAGAAGGAGCTGGGGGTCAGGAGATCCCTCTACCAGCTCCTCGCCTTCCTCGGCGGGATAGGCCTCATCCACTTCACCACCAGGGCCCTGGGATAAGATATTAATATCCCGAGGGCCATACCCCGGTGCATGAAGGTCAGGTATGTGAGGACCCTCTTCTCCTGCGGTAAGGACGACTTCGAGGCCGCCAAGGGGAAGGCTATGGGGGAGCACATGGAGAAGCTCCAACGGGATGGGTGCAGGGAGATAAAGACCAGGACTACCAAGAGGGTCTACGGGGACTACGAGATCGTCTCCCTCTGCAGTATCGGTGAGGGATGCTCTCCAGGCTGACGGAGATAAAGGGCGTTGGGGATAAGGTCGCCGAGAGGCTCGTCGCCTACTACGGGACCGAGGGTGAGGCTATCCGTTCTATCTCTGCCCTGGAGTTCGACCAGCTCCTGGCTGTGGGGCTGCCCCCGCAGAAGCTCCTGGAGGTGGCCAGAGGGGCCTATGCCGCCGTCCGGGGTTTCGAGTACGTCAACCTCTTCGGGACCTCCGAGGCCCGAGAGATCTACGCCAAGGTGCAAGAGGTCCTCAAGGGCTACGCGGCCACGGAGTACGGGAGGCTGAGGCTGGCCCTATTTTACCCGACGCTAGACGAGGGGGAGCTGGAGGGGAGGTTCCGCCAAGTAGAGGAGGGGGTCAGGCTCGTGAAGACCTCCGGGGAGGAGCGGCTCAGGGAGCTGGTAGGAGCCCTGGGAGAGCTGAAGCCCATGCCCAGGAGGGTGAAGAGGAAGAGGCTGGCGTGCGTCCTGGCCACCGAGGACAGGGAGCTCCACGCCAAGTTGACCAAGGAGTACTCAGATATGATACAGGTGCTCCTAATCGAGGGGCCCGAAGACCTGGAGTACCTGGGGGGCTACGGAGAGGTGAGGTACGCCCAGGGGCGGGAGGCACGGTACACGGCCCAGCTGGAGTCCATCCCCCAGGTGGAGGTGGTGGCGGGGGTGAGGGAGGAGGACATAATCCCCGAGGCGACCCTGGCGTTCTTCGAGGAGAATAAGGCCCCTATAATAGCCTGCGCCCGCATCTTCCGACTCCTGAAGGAGGCGGGGGTGGATATGGAGCCGCCCATGGACTGTGAGGCCCTAAGGGAGATAGCCACCAAGTTGGAGGCCCTCGGAGATGGGAGCGTGGAGGGGGCGCGATTCAGGACTGCTTCGCAGTCCTTCCCCAAGATCCTGGAGGAGTGCACTGCTGCGGCCAACAGGGAGGTGCAAGATCGGCTTGGGAACGTATCGGTGGAGGGTCGTGCCGTCCTGGAGAT
>JBBSVP010000063.1:0-8268 GCA_038046745.1 Candidatus Hydrothermarchaeota archaeon | reverse complement strand
GGAGCGGTTCGAAGGGGTGTCGGCGCAAGCAGGACGACCACAGGGAGTCCTGCGAAGCGCTGACAAATGGGGGGGTAATAGATAACTTCCAGAAATGTCCCATCCCCTCTTATGCTCAGACGCTTCCTCAGATGTTATTGACCACTCAATGGTTGGGGACGATAGACAGTGGATGCACCATCAAATAGCTGGGGACAAACAACTGGAAGGATAGCTAGGAAATGACTACGCTCCCATTTGTTCAATCTCTACTCTAAGAAGAAAGGAAAAAACTAGGGGCAGACATAGAGCCTGCCCCATAGTCCATCGGCGGTAAGACTATTTCCCGGGTAGCGTCTGGGCATGGGCCAGAATATGTACGGTATCATCTAGGCTCCAGCCAGTTACCAATGCTGATGGCATATTGGTGCCCGGGTTTCCATAGCGCACCTTGTTAAGGAACTCCCAGGGGTTATCCTTGGCTAGAGTACCCACATACTCTGGTTCCTGCTCCGAGCCGAAGTTTATCTGCTTGCCATCGGCACCGTGGCAGGCAGTGCAGACGGCGCTATAAAGTTGAGCTCCGTGAGCAGCCTCGGCAGCATCGACCCCGATAGGCTTCTTGGTTGCATAGTCTATATACGCAGCCTCATTTATCAGGCTCAGGCTGAGGAAGGCAGCCAGATTGGTGAGGGAATCCTCATCGAGCACTTTAGAGAAGTCATGGCGGGCATCGGTTCCCCCCTTCAGAATATCTATGAGTTGTTCTTGAGACTTAGTAGTGCCAGCGCCATAGACTCCGGGGAAGCCGGTGTAGTGGGAGCCCTTGCTATAGGCCCCACCCTTGCCCTTATAGTCCCAGCCATGGCATTCCTTGCAGCGCCACGTGTCGATACCCTTCCTGGTGTTGGTGATCTGAAGCGCCCACAAGGGCTGATTGCTCGCGGGAGCGGTAGCCTTGGTTTCTTCTACCCAGTTATCGTAGAGCCTGCCTCCCCTGGCAATGCTGGAAACAGTCGCTGGTGCTCCTCGCAGTTGCTCAGCGATGAGGGCTTTGGTCTCTTCGGTCGAAGGCTTGCTGACAGATACGATCAAACTCACTGCGAGCACAAGACCGAACACAGCGAGAACAAGCGCTTCCTCTTTTCTACCCATTTTCGTTGCCTCCACTCTTCAGTGATTGCCGTATATCTTTGGGTACAGTTGCTATTAATAAGTTACTACCCCAGGTACTCCGATATGAAGGGGGCAGTTGCTGTAGCTTTGACCCTCTTGATGATCTTCCGGCGGTACTTGATACTCATACTACCCTTATTGAGTAAAGAAGTTAGATACATCCGAGGAGTTTCTCCCTCACCTTCCCATACACCTTGAACGGCTTCTCAGACCTTGCCGAACCCCATCCGCTTCGCAGTAGTTTTTTATAGCCTCAGGACCGTGCTTTCTCCATGATCCAGATCGCGGTCGTGGGTGGCGGTGATGCAAAGGGTGGGGCCTACGCCCTGGCCGAGGAGGTGGGGGAGGAGGTCGCGAGGGCGGGCGCCGTGCTTCTGTGCGGCGGCCTGGGAGGGGTGATGGAGGCGGGCGCGAAGGGCGCGAAGAGGGGTGGGGGCACCACCATAGGGATACTCCCCGGGGAGGGGAAGGGAGAGGCGAATCCCTACATAGACTTCAAGATCGTCACGGCCATGAGCTACGCCAGGAACGCCGTGATAGCGAGGAGCGCCGATGCCGTCATAGCCGTCGGCGGGGGATACGGGACCCTCTCGGAGATCGCGCTGGCGTTGAAGGAGGGGAAGCCGGTGGTGGTCGTCAGAACCGGGGGCGGGCTCGAGGGGCCCCTCAGCGGGATCAAGGACGGCAACCTCCACTTCGCTTCAACGGCTAAAGAAGCCGTGCAGCTGGCCTGCAGGCTCTCATAGGAGGCTCTTGGTGATCAGGATGGAGAGGCCTATCCAGAACACGTAGACCGTGTAGAGGAGCACGGCGTGGGGGACAGGGACGCCCTTCAGTATGAAGGGCACGAGGGCTATGGCAGAGAAACTTATTCCGATCGCGATGGATATGCCAGCGAAGATGGCCTTCTGCGTTGCGGATACGACGTTCTTCTTCGGGTTGGAGACCGTAAGGTAGTAGACTATCGACATCAGCAGGAAGAGCCCGAAGACCGTGTTCATCGGGTCGTCCTCTTTGATCCTCAGGCCGCCGATGATCCCCCCGACGATCAGCAGGATCTCTATCAGCTTCAGCTTCTTCTCCCTCACCTCCGGATCGGTTATATTGAACATCTCACACCATCTTCTCCAGATCAAGGAGCTGCCTGAGCTCCTCCTCGGGGATGAGGCCCTTCTCCAGTACCAGCTCCCTGATGGTCTTGCCCTTCTCAGAGGCCTCCTTGGCCAAGGCTGCGGCCTTCTCGTAGCCCAGGCGGGGGGTCAACGCTGTAACAACAGCGGTGCTCAGCTCCGCGTACCTGGCGCATATCTCCGGATTGCAGGTGATCCCCCTGACGCACCGCTCGGTGAAGGCCCTGACGCCGCCCGTCAGGATCTCGATGGAGTTTATGATGTTGTAGGCGATGACCGGCATCATCACGTTCAGCTCCAGCTGCCCTGCCTGCCCTGCCCTGGCTACGGCCGCGTCGTTGCCGATCACCTGGAAGCAGACCATGTCCAGCATCTCGGCCATGACAGGGTTGACCTTGCCCGGCATGATGGAGGAACCGGGCTGGACCGCTGGGAGATTTATCTCCCGCAGCCCCGTCCTGGGGCCCGAGCTGAGGAGGCGAAGGTCGTCGGCGATCTTCATCAGGCTCGTGACCAGCGTCCTGAGGGCGCCGGAGACATCCACGACGGCATCGGTGTTCTGGGTCGCCTCGAAGAGGTCCTCGGCCTTGTGGAAGTGGAGCCCAGTCATCTTATTTATCTCAGCGATGGCCCTCTCGGCGTAGCCGGGGCGCGTGTTTATCCCTGTCCCCACGGCGTTCCCGCCCAGGTTCAGCTCCCGGAGGTCCCCGGAGGCCCTCTTGACCCTCGCTATCCCGTGGTCCACCATGGCCGCATACGCGCCGAACTCCTGTCCCAGGCGGATGGGGACTGCGTCCTGGAGGTGCGTCCTCCCAGCCTTGATCACGCCGTGGAACTCCCGGGCCTTCCCCCTGAGGGCGTCCCTCAGCCCCTCCAGGGCCGGGATGAGCTCCCTCTCGATACCGTCCAGGGCCGCGATGTGGATGGCGGTGGGGATCGTGTCGTTGGTGGACTGGCCCATGTTGACGTGGTCGTTGGGGTGGACGAGGCGATATTCGCCCCTCCGCCCACCGAGGAGCTCGATGGCCCTGTTGGCTATCACCTCGTTGGCGTTCATGTTCTGCGATGTGCCCGCCCCGGCCTGGTAGACGTCCACCACGAACTGGTCGTTGAGCCTCCCGTCGATGATCTCCTGGGCGGCCCTCACGATGGCCTCGCCGACGCGCCGGTCCAGCCCCCCGGCCTCTATGTTGGCCAAGGCGGCGGCCTTCTTTATCGTCCCCTGAGCCCTGACGAAGCGGACCTGGAGCCTCAGGCCGCTGACAGGAAAGTTCTCCACAGCCCTCTGGGTCTGGGCCCCGTAGTAGGCGTTCTTCGGAACGCTCACCTCGCCCAGAGTGTCCCTCTCAACCCTGTAAGCCATGGAGTACCTTCTCACCCTCCGGTATTAAATATTTATTACCTGGAGGCCCTCTTTATACCATGGAGATGGTCAGGACCGTCTGCCCATTCTGCGGTGTCGGGTGCGGCCTCGTCCTCCAGGTGAAGGGAGGGCGCGTTGTGGGGCTGGATGGGGACAGGGGGAGCAGGGTCAGCTCTGGCAAATTATGCATAAAGGGGGCCCACGCCCACGAGTTCATACACCACCAGGACCGCCTGAGGGTCCCACTAATCCGGAAAGAGGGGCAGCTGGTAGCGGCCTCCTGGGAGGAAGCCGTCGGGCTGGCAACCGGGAGGTTGAAGAGCATCGTAGAGGAGCACGGCCCCGAGAGCGTTGGGGTCCTGGCGAGCGCCAAGGGGACCAACGAGGAGAACTACCTCGTCAGGAAGTTCGCGGACCTCGTCCTCGGCACGCTGAACGTGGACCAGTGCGCCAGGCTCTGCCACTCGGCGAGCGAGGTGGCCCTCTCCGAGATGCTGGGCCTCGGGGCCATGACCACCAACATGGAGGAGATGGAGAGGGCAGAGATACTCCTGGTGGTGGGGGCCAACCCCGCCGAGCAGCACCCCATCCTCTTCTCCAGAGCTGTGAAGAGCGGGGCCAAGCTCATCGTGGTGGACCCGAGGCTTACCCCGACGGCCGCCAAGGCCGATATCCACATAAGGATAAAGCCCGGCACCGACGATGGCTTCCTCCTGGCCCTCATCGCCTACATCCTGAGGAAGGGCCTCCAGGCCACGAGATTCCTGGAGGAGCGGACCTCCAACTTCGAGGCCTTCCGGGAGGCCGTGGCTACTTTCGACCTGGGGTCCGTGGAGGGCTACTGCGGGGTCCCCCTCAGGCTCGTGGAAGAGATAGCGGAGCTGGTGGCTGGGAAGAGGACCGTCATGCTCTACGGGATGGGGCTCACCCAGAGCTCCAACGGCGTCTCCAACGTCAGGGCCCTGGCTGCTCTCGCGCTCATCACCGGGAATGTGGGGCGGGATGGCTCGGGGGTCGCGCCCCTCAGGGGGCAGAACAACGTCCAGGGGGCGAGCGACATGGGAACCATGTATGGTTCCTCCCTGGCCGAGTGCACCGAGGAGTACTGCTACCTCCGGAGGAGGATCAGGAGGGGCCTCACCTCGGTGGAGATGCTGGAGGCCGTCCTGACGGGGGAGATACGCGCCCTCTACATAATAGGGGAGAACCCAGCCATGTCCCACCCGGACCTGGCCACGGCCAGGAAGGCACTCTCCCAGGTGGACTTCCTACTGGTCCAGGATATATTCCCCACCGAGACGACCCGCCACGCCCACGTGGTCCTGCCGGCGGCCTCCTACGCCGAGAAGGACGGTACCGTGACGAACACCGAGAGGAGGGTCCAGCGGCTCAGAAAGGCGGTAGAGCCCCCAGGGGAGGCCAAGGCCGACTGGGAGATCATCTCCATCCTGGCGGGGGCCCTGGGCCATGTTGAGGGCTTCGCCTACTCGGGGCCCGAAGAGGTCTTCGAGGAGATTAGGAAGAAGATACCGCTCTACAGCGGCATAACCTACAGGGGGATAGAAGGATATGGCGGCATATTCTGGCCCTGCTACCCCGGCACCCCTCCCGAGGGGAAGCGGACGATTTACAGGAGGAGGTTCTACACGGCCTCTGGCAAGGCCCGATTCATGCCGTTAGAGGTCTTCCCGCCATCGGTCCCCACCAGTGCCGAGTATCCATTCCAACTCATCACCGGGAGGCTGATAAGGGCCTACCAGACTGGGACCATGTCCCGCCGCTGCCCATCCCTGGAGAGGCTCTTCGAGGGGCCCTTCGTGGAGCTCAACCCCCAGGACGCGGCCAGGCTCGGGCTGGAGGGGGGCGAGAGGGTGCGGCTGGAGTCCGAGAGAGGGACTGTTGAAGCTATAACCAAGCCCTCGGAAACAGTACCTCCAGGAGTCCTCTTCCTCCCCTTCCACTTCCACGAGGCCGCCGCCAATTTTTTGACCCTGCCAGAGCTCAACCCCCTGAGCAAGACCCCCGAGTACAAGGCGACCAGGACGAGGCTGGAGAGGCTATAGGAGCTGCTCCATCAGGGGCCTGACGTCTATGCCCTTCAGCGGCTGCCTGACGAGGGGCCCTTTGGCTATCTGGGGGGTCTCGTCCTCCAGGGTGGGCTTCCCCTCCTCACGATATATCACCCCAAGCGGTATCCGGTCGCCCCACTCGTAGGCCTTCTGGAAGGCCCCGGCCCTATCGGCGGGGTCGTACTCCTTCTCCAGGAGGTAGACCCGCTCGTTGTACCACTTATAAGTATTCACTTTATTGAAGACTACGCAGGGCTGGAAGACGTCCAGGAAGGCGAAGCCCCTGTGCCTCACCCCTTCCACGATGAGCTTCGCCAGGTGCTCCGTCTTCCCGGTGTAACCTCGGGCCACGAAGGTCGCCCCGGCAGCTATGGCCAGGGCGAGGGGGTTGATGGGCGTCTCGGGGGAGCCCTCGGGGGTAGACTTGGAGACGAAGCCCTTCTCTGAGGTGGGCGATACCTGTCCCGTCGTAAGGGCGTAGACGCCGTTGTTGAGGATTATGTAGGTCATGTCGGAGTTGCGGCGGCAGGCGTGGATGAAGTGGGACATGCCTTCGCCGTAGCCGTCACCGTCCCCGCCCACCACCAGGACCGTGAGCTCGTGATTTGCCAGCTTCGCCCCCTGGGCCACCGGGAGCGGCCTCCCATGAAGGCCGTGGAAGCCGTACGTGCGGACCCAGTGAGGCATCTTGCCAGCATTGCCTATCCCCGAGACGATGAGGACCTGGTGGGGCTCCAGCCCCAGGCTTGCCAGGGCCATCTTTGTGGCACGCCAAGCGCCATAGTCCCCGCACCCTGGGCACCAGTGGGGTGAGAGCTTCGTATCGAAGGTCTCCTTAGTGACCATGGAGCACCCCCCTCACAGCGTCGTAGATCTCATGGGGGTAGAAGGGCCTCCCATCGTACTTCAGGATGTTGTGCTGGACCTTCCGCCCCGTGTACTCCCTTATGACCCCTGCCATCTGGGCCGTCTTGTTGTTCTCCACCATGAAGCTCGCCCTGGAGGAGTCCAGGACCTGGGAGACCTTGGCCGAAGGGAATGGATAGAGATATACCAGGTGGAGGAACCGGGCCCTGATACCGTCCGCCTCCAGGTAGCGCATCGCCTCCAGGATGGGGCCCTTCGTGGAGCCCCAGCCCACGATGGTTATGTCAGAATCGCCGGCCCCGTAGACCTTGGGCTCCGGGAGCTCCCTGGCCACGTACTCCAGCTTCCTCATCCGCTTGTCCATCTGCCTCCGCCTGTTCTCGGCATCCTCCTCCAGGTTGCCGTACTCGTCGTGCTCCTCCCCCGTGGCCACGTGCTCCCCGCCCCTCTGGCCCGGGAGGGACCTGAGGGATACCCCAGAGTCCGTGGGCCTGTACCGGCGGTAGTCCTTGGTGGCTGCCAGGACATCCTCGGTGGCGATGGCCCCCCTCTCTATCTCTATCCCCTTCTCGTCGAAGGGGACCATGGTCCTGGCGCTCTCTGCCAGGTACTTGTCTGAGACGAGGATCACAGGAAGCTGGTACTTGTCGGCGATGTTGAAGGCGTCCATGGTGGTGTAGAAGCACTCCGCGGGGTCGCCGGGCGCTATCACCACCCGGGGGAACTCACCCTGGGAGGCGCTCAGGACGAACTTCAGGTCCCCCTGCTCGGTCCAGGTCGGCATCCCGGTGCTGGGCCCCGGCCTCTGCCCCTCCAAGATCACCAGTGGGACCTCGGCCCCCCCGATCATCCCCAGCCCCTCGACCATGAGCGAAAAGCCACCGCCGGAGGTGGCCACCATGGACCTGACCCCTGCGAAAGAGGCGCCGGCAGCCGTGTTTATGACCGAGATCTCGTCCTCGGGCTGCTTGACGACTATATTATAGGCCCTCCCGTTGGCCGCCATGTACTGGAGGAGGGAGGAGATAGGGGTCATGGGGTAGGCGGTGAAGAACTTGCACCCCGCCCTTATGGCTGCGATAGCAATGGCCTCGTTCCCGTTTATGAGCATCCTCCTGAGCGCTTCCACCCGCCTAAGGCGGTGGCCGAAGGTGGGCTTGAAGTGCTCCCTTATATAGTCGTAGCCCGCCCTGGCGGCCTTTGTGTTCGCATCGGCTATCTCCTCCCCCTTCTTCCCGCCGAAGGTCTCCCTCATCACCCGGGCCAGGAGGTCGAAGTCGTAGTCCACAAGGGCGACGGAGGCGCCAAGGGCTACGCTGTTCATCATCACCTTGGCCTCGCCTATCTCCCTGGCATACCTCTGGAGAGGTATCGGATAGAGGAGTACATCGGGCCTCACCTCCCCCTCCCCCAGCTTCGTCCCCTCGTCGTATACGATCGCCCCTCCGTGGGTCAGCTCATCCTTGTGGAGGTCTATGGTCTCCTTGTTCAGGGCCACCAGGAGGTCCACCAGCACTATAGGGGAGGTGAGCTCCCTCTCTTCCACCCGCACGTGATAGATGTTGTGCCCCCCGCGGATGAGCGATGGATACTCCATCGCCGTGAAGACGTTCAGCCCGCCCCTTGCGCAGACCTTGGAGAAGATGTAGCCCGCCGTCATGATGCCGTGCCGGCCTCTCCCCCT
>JBBSVP010000062.1:0-2297 GCA_038046745.1 Candidatus Hydrothermarchaeota archaeon | reverse complement strand
CCCTGAGGACCCACGTGTTGGCCACCATAGCCCTGGGGTACGCGTCCTCCTCCCAGGGGCTCCTGGACTTCTTCTCCCGGACCTTCTTCGCCCACCAGCAGGAGCTCTACCTCCTGGAGGGCCACCTGGACAAGATCGTGGAGCTCCTCCTGCGGGAGGGCCTCTGCGAGGATAGAGGCGGGCTCCTGGAGCCCACGCCCTTCGGGAGAAGAGCTTGCGAGCTTTACATAGACCCGCTCTCCGCCGTCACCTTGAGAGATGGCCTCTTCAAGGCCCGGGAGGTCAAGACCTCGGCCATCTCCTACCTCCAACTCATAGCCGCCCTCCCGGAGATCCGGGGGCTCTACCTCAGGGCCAGGGATTATGAGCCCTGCACCAAGGAGGCCCTGGAGAACGAGTCCCGCCTCCTTCTCCCAGCGCCGAGCCAGCTCTCGGAGCCCTGGAGGTACGAGGAGTTTCTTGCCCAGATGAAGACCGCCCTCCTCCTGAGGGACTGGATCGATGAGCACGGTGAGGACTTCATCCTCGAGAAGTACTCCATAGGCCCGGGGGACCTGCGGAACAAGATCGATCTGGCGGACTGGCTCCTCTACGCCTCGATAGAGGTGGGGAGGCTCTTCAGGCTCGAGAAGATGGGGGAGATCATGGCCCTGCGGAAGAGGGTCAAGTACGGGGTCCGGGAGGAGCTCCTGGAGCTTGTCTCCCTCCGGGGGATAGGTCGGGTGAGAGCTAGGCGGCTCTACGCCCGAGGGTTCAGGACCCTGGAGGACCTCAGGAAGGCCGAGGTCCGGGAGATCGCCAGGGTGGAACTCGTCGGGGAGAAGCTGGCCGAGAAGATAAAGAATCAGCTTGGAGGAGGAGGGGAAGAGAAGGGGAGGGAGGAGTACCAGAGCAGCCTCACGGATTTCTGATTTTCTGTTGTTAGGTCTCCCTAAATTATATGGAGGTATATATGAAGACCGAGTTCGAGCCCAGGGAGGTTTCTGCTGAAGAGGTCGGGGAGATCTGTCGGCACGGTAGCTGTCAGATCCTGGATGTCAGGGGGCTTGAGAGCTGCCAGACGGAGCGGATCGAGGGTGCTATGTGTCTTCCGCTGGACGAGCTGGAGGAGAAGGCCAAGTTGCTTGATAGGGATACCCTCATAGTGGCCTATTGCTCCAGCCCCAAATGCCCTGCGTCCGGCATGGCCGAGAAGGCCCTGTACGAGAAGGGCTTCTGCGCCGTCCACTACAAGGGCGGGATAGCGGGCTGGAAAGAGGCGGGCCTCAAGACCGTGTGCGGATAGAGTCCCTCTGTCCGCTCGGGCCAGGAAGCGCCTAAGAGAGTGTTCTTGTTGTTGCACCACTTCAGGGGGAGATGGATTTAAATATCACGCGCCTCTCATTCCACCATGATGTCGGTGGCTGACTATCTCAAGAAGAGGATGGAGGAGGACGGAGGTTGCTGCCTCATCCTCATCGACCCCTTCGAACAGCCCCCAGCGGAGGGGGCCAGGCTGGCGAAAGCGGCTGACAAGGCGGGGGCGGACGCTGTCCTCATCGGAGGCTCCCTGGGGGCCCAGGGAGAGTACCTGGACGCCACGGCCAGGGCGATAAAAGAGGCCGTCTCGGTGCCCACCGTCATCTTCCCCTCCAACGTGGGGGCCATAAGCCGGTACGTGGACGCCATATACTTCATGTACATGATAAACAGCACCAACCCTTACTACATAACAGGGGCCCAGATCCAGGGGGCACCGGTGATAAAGAAGTACGGGATCGAGGCCATCCCGATGGCCTACGTCGTCCTGGAGCCCGGCCAGACGGTGGGCTGGGTCGGGAATGCCAATTTAGTTCCCCGGAACAACCCGGATGTCGCCGCTGCCTGCGCCCTGGCCGGGGAGTACATGGGAGCTAAGTTCGTTCTCACAGACTCGGGCTCTGGGGCCCCTTCTCCGGCCCCTCTCGAGATCGTGAAGGCGGTAAAGAGCGCCATAACCGTCCCCTACATAAACGCGGGGGGGATAAAGACCCCGGAGCAGGCCTACGAGTGCATAAGGAACGGTGCCGACGCCGTCCAGATAGGAACCGCCATAGAGAAGGTGAAGGGCATGAAGGCCGCGGCCGAGAGGATGGGGAAGCTCGTCAAGGCCGTGAAGAAGGCTGGGAAGGAGAAGCTATAAAAATTAACTACCATCCGGCACTGGGTGAGGTGGGGGTATTCCCAGCCTGACCGTTCCAGGCGTCGGCTGCCCTCCGGAAGTTATCGGACGGCTTGTTGGTCCTCCATACTCGTAATCGAACAACCTTCCCATCGGG
>JBBSVP010000061.1:0-8323 GCA_038046745.1 Candidatus Hydrothermarchaeota archaeon | reverse complement strand
TGGGATAGCCCAGGAGGCAGTTCTCGGGGTTCGTCGGCTTTAGGTTCCCACGGAAGGGTGCCGAGCCGACGCCTATTATCGGGAGGATCTCCACCGAGAGTTCCTCCCCCAGACCGTGGAGGCGCTGGAGGGCTATCTTGTTCAGGAGGACGGCTGCGGCGGCGCCGTAGTTCAGGGCCGGATCCGACCTAGCCAGGAAGACCCTCTGATATTCAGCCTTTTTATCCTCCAGGTACTCCCTCACGATCTGGTGGGCCCCCAGGATGTGCTCCCGGTCCTCGAAGAGGGGGATGACGTTGATCTCCGCGGGCTTGAAGGGGCCTATCCACTCGGCTATTGTTATATCTCCCTCGTAGAAGGGCTCCCTCTGCTTCCCAACCACGAAGCGCCTGTAGAGGTGGTAGACCCTGTTGAGGGACTGGGAGGAGGTGGCCATGGGGAGGATGATCTCGAAGATGGGGGCCACGTCCTCGCCGTAGAAGAGCCGGGCCGCATCGAAGGAGCGGGGGATGGACTCGAGGGTCTCCAGGAGGACCTTCCCCTCCGCCACCTCCACGTCTGGATTGGGCACCCGAAGGGTGAGGAAGAGGTCCTCCCCCAGCCTCAGGTCCCTGAAGAAGGGCTCATAGGTCGTCAGGAGCTTCTTGACGACGAAGGTGTCCACCTCCTTCCCCTCGCAGTCCCACATCTGCTCCTCGCAGCCGAGGTGGGAGAAGGCGTAGTAGGCCTCCCTTATCTCGTCCTCCCCCCCTATCACCTTGTTCTCGGCGAAGAAGGGGGTGTTGACGTTGTCAGGATGCTGGGTGCTCATGCACCGGGGTATCTTCCTCATGGAAACCCATAACTTTAAAGCCGAAGCTGTATATAAAACCAGCCTCATGATAGCCCTGGAACTCCTGGAGGGGCTGGCCGATATCGCCAAAACCAGGAGCAGGAGGGAGGCTGGGGGTTACGTGGTCGCCCACGCCACCTTCGAGGTGGGGGCCTACGATGAGGTCCTGGGGAGGCTCGAGCAAGCTGTGAAGCCTTACAGGGAGGCGGGGGAGGAGATCGCCTGTGCCATATCCTCCGGGCATATAATAGACTCGGGGGTGGTCCAGTACGCCATAAGGAGGGGCGCGGCCATGGAGATCTATGACTACCGGACTAACACCGTGGCCTTCCTCAGGCTCTACCACCTGGAGGGAGGGGGGAAAGAGTGGCTGGCCCTGTACATCGACGAGAACCCCTCCACCCCCTGGTGGAGCGAAGAGGAGAGGCGTGGTTGAGCTGGAGGAGTTCCAGCGCCTCGACCTCCGGGTCGGGGTGATAGTCAAGGCCGAGGAGATAAAGGGCTCGGAGAAGCTCCTCAGGCTTGAGGTGGACATAGGCGAGGTGAGGCAGGTGGTCGCCGGGATAAAGCCCTGGTACAGGCCCGAGGAGCTTATTGGGAAGCGGGTGATACTCCTGGCCAATATGCGCCCGGCCAGGATCTTCGGCTTCGAGTCCAGGGGCATGGTCCTGGCGGCCCAGGGGGAGAAGGCCCTGGCCCTCCTCACCCCCGATAAGGATATCGAGAAGGGGACGAGGCTCTAGCCGAGCTCCCGGACCTTGGCAGCGATGGCGTCCCCCACCTGGCTGGTGGTGGAACTCCCACCCAGGTCGTAGGTCCGCACCTTCCCCTCCCTGCAGACCTCTATGACGGCCCTCTCCACCAGGTCCGCTGCTTTTGCCTCCCCCAGGTGCTCCAGCATAAGTTGTCCCGCCAGTATGGTGGCTATGGGATCGGTCTTGTTCAGCCCCTTGTACTTGGGGGCCGAGCCGTGGATGGGCTCGAACATGCTTATGCCGTCTGGGTTGATATTTCCGCCGGGGGCGAGGCCCATGCCGCCCTGGATCATGGCCCCCAGATCGGTGATTATATCGCCGAACATATTTGGCGTGACGACGACCTGGTACCACTCGGGCTGCTTCACGAACCACATTGTGATGGCGTCCACGAAGGCGAACTCGGTCTCGATCCCTGGGTAACCCTTTGCCACCTCCTGGAAGACGTCCCTCCAGAGGCCGTAGACCGAGGTGAGGACGTTGGCCTTGTCCACGGAGGTTACCCTCTTCTTCCCCTTGGCCTTGGCCAGATCAAATGCATACTTTATGATCCTCTCGGTCCCCCTCCGGCTTATGACCCCTATCTGGTAGGCCAGCTCCTCCTCCCTATCGAGGGATAGGTCCACTCCCAGCTTCAGCTCGTAGAGCTTCCTCTTTATCTCCAGCTCGGAGTGGTGCTTCCTCCCCTTAAATCGGTCCCCGATGCCGACGTAGAAGTCTTCGGTATTCTCCCTGACGACGTAGAAATTCACGTGCTCGGGCCCCTTCCCCTTGAGCGGGCATGGGATGCCCGGGTAGAGCTTGATTGGCCTCAGATTCACGTACTGGTCGAAGTGGAACCTGAGCCCGAGGAGGAGCTCCTTCTCCAGTACTCCTGGTTTGACCCGAGGGTCCCCCACGGCCCCGAGATAGATGGCATCGGACTTCTCCATCTCCTTGAGCCCTTCCTCGGGAAGTATCTCGCCGGTCTTGAGGTAGTGTTCGGCACCGTAGGGGTGGTAGTTCCACTCGAGCTTCACCCCCGTGGCATCCCCCGCCGCCTCCAGGACCTTCACGCCCTCCGCTATGACCTCGGGGCCTATGCCGTCCCCGGGGATGACAGAGATCTTGTACATGGGACCACCTAGAGGGGAGTCGGGGTTGGGAGTTTAAATCTCTTTCCGTTGTGCTTTCTTCTGCTCTGCCACATCCATATCCTCAAGGCACTTCATGAATACCAGATACGCCATCTGTTCGGTTGATGAGCGTGGTTTGATAAACCGCCATCCCGGAACTTATCCGCCCAATTTTGAATTAATCTTACTTACTGTTCTATCTATAAACTCGATCATCCGCAGTATTTCATCTCGTTCAAAAAAGAGTCTGTTTCCAACTTGATAATTTAGCCCAGTTTCTGAAATGAATAAATGATCGGCAATTCCAGACTTGTGGACGATTACGTGGCGAATAGCAAAAATTTCTTTTAACTTCTTTAATTCTTCTTTAGTGAACGGCTCAAAATCAAAAATTCTTTTGTATTCAATTTGGACATTGCCCAAAATTTGGAAGTTCATGTTTTCAACTATTAAAATTCCAATGGCGTTAGATAAATCCAAGCCAGCATCTAAAATTCTCTTCACCTTGAGTTCCTTATCAGCGAAACGATTTAATAACCTTTTATCATTTTGAATCGCATATGCCAGTCGATCCTTGAAATAAGCCTCTGAAGCACTGACTGCTGTGACCAATGCTTGCTCAGTATAAACATGATACAAAGCCAAGCCAACATCGGCAAAAGAGATAGTCGATTCGGCAGATATTTTTTTATATATTTTAGGAAAATTATCGCTTATTTCCAACGCTGTTGCTTGTAATACTCTAGCTTTCAAAACGTTGAATTTAAAATTCTGAATTGGAGTTTCATCGGTTTTAGGATCTATTTGAGATAATAATTGTACTAGGGATTCTGCAGAAAATGCATCCGGTTCCTTTTTCCCTGGCATAGTATCAGAGCTCTTGCGAATGCTTTTTGTATAATAATATTCAAAAGGTTATCGATTCCTTAACTTGCACCCAAAGTCCTACGCCTGTACTTAAAGTACCCCCAAATCCGGACTAAAAGTGCAACGCCCTCCTCACCAAAACCTTTATATCCCCCTCCACCACCAGCATTGATTTCATAAAAATCTTAACAATCGTTAATTTCGAGGCGTGAGGAAAGGTGTTCATGTGGCTGTGAAGGCGAGAGGCATTTTGCCCCAGAGGCAGAAGGGGTTCGCGACCCTGAGGTTCGTGGTGGGCGGGCAGCTCACCGTGGAACAGATGCGGAAGCTGGCGGACCTGGCCCGGAGGGAGGGGAAGGAGATGGTGCTCACGACCATGAGGAAGACGGTGGAGCTCCCCTGGATAAGGCTGGAGAAGGTGCCCGAGGTCCTCGAGGAGTGCGCCGGCGTGGGGCTCAGGCCCGGCTCCACCGGTTTGAGGACCATCAAGGCGGTACTGCCCTGCGCTGCCACCTACCGGTGCGCCTTCGAGGCCACGGACGTGATGGGGCTCTACGATAAAGTAGCCTCCAGGTACTTCGGCAGGGACGCCCCGGCCAAGTTCAAGATCTCCATCTCGGGCTGCCCCAACTACTGCATGCACCCCTATCTGAACGACATAGGGATAGTGGGGCGGGTCCACCCCAGGATAAACCTGGATAAGTGCATAGCCTGCGGCCAGTGCGCCAGGCTCTGCAGAGGGGAGGCCATAACGCAGAAGACCGATATATACCCATCTTCCCCTCTTCCCACCAAGGCCTGGGAGGAGGCCATGGAGCTGAACAGGGCGCCGGTCTTCGACGCCACCACCCCCCTGGACGCCATAATACTGGACGAGAAGGGCCTCCCCCATATAGATTATAATAAGTGCATAGACTGCGGCCTCTGTGTCAGGAACTGCCCCACCGACGCCATAGAGGTGGAGCGCTCCGGCTTCACGGTAATGGTGGGCGGCCGGGGAGGCAGGAGGGCGAGGTTCGGGAACGAGATCGTCCGCATAGCTTCGGAGGAAGAGCTCTTCACCATCCTGGACAGGACCCTGGAGTACCACGAGAAGTTCGCCCAGGGGAGGGAGCGCCTCCCCGATATCCTGGAGAGGTTAGGCCTGGAACACTACAAAGAGCACGCCCTGGAGGGCCTGGAGCTGGACGGGAAGCAGTGCTCCACCATGAAAGCGAGGAGCGGTTAGATGACCAAGATAAGATGGACCTCCGGGATACTGGCCCAGAAGCAGAGGGAGTACACCACGATGCGGGTCCCCCTCTCCGGGAGGATCACCTCCGAGCAGATGGAGAAGATGGCCGATATAGCAGAGAGGGACGGGAAGGGCATCGTCCTCCTCACCATAAGGAAGAGCATCGAGATACCCTGGATCAAGTACGACCAGTCCCTCAAGGTCCAGAGGGAGCTCCAGCAGGCTAAGATGGAGATAGGCTCCTGCGGCCGGTCGGTGAGGACCGTCGTCAGGTGCGCCTCCACGGGAAGGTGCCCCTTCGAGGTCATCGATGTGGAGAGGAAATACCAGGAGATCACGGATAGATACTACGGCAAGAGCACCCCCACGAAGTTCAAGACCTCTGTCTCGGGGTGCGCCAACGCCTGCGCCAATCCGTATATCAATGACTTCGGGATCGTGGGGAAGGCCCACCCGAAGATAGATTTCTCCAAGTGCGATAAATGCTATAAGTGCGTCGATGCCTGCAAGGGCGGCGTTTTCGCTACCGAGGATGGAATCCCAGAAGTCGAAGGGGCCATAACCCAGGAGGCGATAACCATCGGCGAGGACGGGATGCCCAGGATAGATTACGATAAGTGCATAGACTGCGGCTGGTGCATCTCCAACTGCCCGCCCGGCGCCCTGGGGGCCGAGAGGGTCGGGTACGGGATCTACGTCGGCGGCAGGGGCGGGAGATACCCCAAGTTCGCCCACGAGGTCGCCAGGTTCGTCTCCGAGGGGGAGCTCTTCAGGATCCTGGAGGGGACCATAGAGTACTTCAGGAAGTTCGCCGAGGGCAGGGAGCGCCTGGTCCTGGTCCTTGAGAGGCTCGGGATCGAACACTATAAGGAGCACGTCCTGAAGGAGGATTGAGATGGAAGCAATCCAGGTACCGTTCAAGAGGTTCGACTACCTCCAGGAGAAGGTCATCGACCCCGGCTACTGCCACTCCTGCGGGGCCTGCGCCACCTTCTGCAACCGCGTGGTGATGGAGAAGGTGCCCAAGCTCGTCGGCGGCTGCCCCTTCCAGGGCTCCACCTACTTCGAGAATACCTGCGTCTGCTACGGCCACTGCCCCATGGTCTCCACCGTCGACCCAAAGCACGTCTTCGGGAGACCGGCGGAGGACGAGCTCCTGGGGCACTACAGGGGGATAAAGGCGGCCAGGTCCAAGGACGAGACCATACTGAATAACGCCCAGGACGGCGGGGCCGTGACGACCATCCTGAAGGCCGCCCTGGACGCGGGGGTCATAGATGCGGCCATAACGGTCTGCAGGGACGACCAGTGGAGGCCCGCCCCTAAGCTCGTCACCTCCTCCAGGGAGCTGAAGCGGACCTGCGGCTCCACCTACGCCCCGGCCCCCGTCATCAACCTCCTGGGGAAGGTCTCCAGGGAGAAGACCGCCGGGAAGAACACCATAGGCTCCATCGCCGTCGTGGGGATGCCATGCCAGATCCAGGCCCTGCGGAACTTCGAGTATGGCTTGTTGTACAACAATGGCCTCTCCCCCACCTCGGAGCTCAAGATCTACGCCATCTCCCTCTTCTGCGAGGGGATCTACGACTACGACCGCCTCCTCCCCATGCTCAACACCGACATAACCAAGGTGCGGAAGATGGATATAAAGGGGAAGCTGATGGTCCACTCCGACGAGATCTTCTGCATCCCCCTCAAGAGGGTGCGGGCAGCGATGCTGGACGCCTGCCTCGTCTGCCGGGACTTTGCCGGCGAGCTGGCCGATATATCTGTCGGCTCCATAGGCTCCCCCCAGGGGTGGTCCACCATGGTCCTGAGGTCCGGCAGGGGGACGGAGCTCCTCAGGGATGCCGACATAGCCGATCAGCTCCAGATGACCGACGAGGTGGACCTGGCGGCCGTCAAGGACGCGGCAGCCAGGAAGAAGGAGCGGGTGATGGAGGAGATAAGGAGGCGCAGGGCCCAGGGCATTCCCCTGCCCCCCGTCCTGGATGGGGTGGTCTGATGGGGGAGCTGGATTACATAGAGGACTGGTCCGAAGATCTTGCCAGATCTCTGGCAGAGGAGGATGGCATAACCCTGGCCGAGAGGCACATGGCTATCCTCAAGGCGGCCCGGGAGTTCTACAAGGAGACTATGATAGATCCCACCATAAGGGATATAGCCAAGAGGATGGGCATTGAGAAGAGGGATATAAACGCCCTCTTCCCGGATGGGGCGAAGCAGATAGCGAAGCTGGCAGGGATCGAATACACCGGTTGCGTATGAGCAGGGAGAGGCTCGTAGACTGGTTCAGGGGCAAGGGGGGGGTCGTAGTCGCCTTCTCTGGAGGTGTGGACAGCGCCGTCGTGGCCAAGGCCGCCGTGATGGCCCTGGGCGATGCTGCCATAGCAGCCACCTCCTCGTCCCCCACCCTACCTGCCAGGGAGCTGGAGGGGGCCCGGCGCCTGGCGGTGGAGATTGGCATACGGCACGTCGTCTTCGAAGAGGACGAGTTCTCGGACCCGAAGTTCCGGGAGAACAGCCCTGAGAGGTGCTACCACTGCCGCAAGGGCCTGGTGCGCGGCCTCCAGCGGGTAGCGGCCGAGCGGGCGGCCGCTTACATCGTCGACGGGGCGAACGCCGACGACACCAGGGCCCATCGCCCAGGTCTGAGGGCCATGCGGGAGGCGGGGGTCAGATCGCCGCTCCTGGAGCTGGGAATGGGGAAGGAGGAGGTGAGGGAGATCGCCAAGGCCTTCGGCCTCTCGGCGGCCGAGAAGCCCTCCATGGCCTGCCTCGCCAGCAGGATCCCTTACGGCGAGGAGATAACCCCCGAGAAGCTCCTGATGGTGGAGAGGGCGGAGGAGATTATAAAGGCCCTGGGCTTCGACCAGGTGAGGGTGAGGTCCCACGACGGCATCGCCAGGGTCGAGGTCCCAAGAGAGGAGATCCCAAGGCTGGTGGAGCACCGCGGGGAAGTAGCCCGGGGGCTCCGACGGATCGGCTTCTCCTACGTGACCCTCGATCTCGAGGGCTATAGATCTGGCTCCATGGACGAGGTCCTTAATTACTACAAGTAATATTCTTACCAAAAAATATATATACCATGAATAATAGTTTGGGGGCGAGGCGATCTCGTGTACGTCACAGGGTTGAAGTGTCGGAATTGCGGCAAGGAGTACCCCATCGAGCCCGTGAGCATCTGCGAGGAGTGCTTCGGGCCCCTGGAGGTGGAGTACGACTTCGATAGGATAGGGGAGGCCATAAGCAAAAGAGGGATAGAGAATGGCCCCAGGTCCATATGGCGGTACAAGGCCCTCCTGCCAGTGGGGGAGCGGGTGGTGGATCTAAATCCGGGCTATACTCCGCTTCACAGGGCCGAGAACCTGGCCCGGGAGCTGGGGATGGAGGAACTGTACATAAAGAACGACTCCGTCAACCCCACCTTCTCCTTCAAGGACCGCGTTGTATCGGTCTCGGTCTCCAAGGCCCTGGACTTCGGCTTCGACACCGTCGCCTGCGCCTCCACCGGCAACCT
>JBBSVP010000060.1:0-1963 GCA_038046745.1 Candidatus Hydrothermarchaeota archaeon | reverse complement strand
TTCCCACCATACTTCTGGCCTTTCATACCCGACAGTCCTCTCTCCACCCTCCTATTCTCCCTCGCCCTCTTCCTGATCTACGCCGGGAGGGGGCGCCAGTGGCTGACCCTGGCTGCCGGGGTGGCTGTGATGAAGTACGGCCTCTGGACGGACTTCGTCATCCTCTTCTACTCCGACCACTTCCTCTCCCCAGACCTTCAGTCCTTCTACTACCTCATGTTCGTCCTTCACCTGGGGATGCTCTTCGAGCCCCTCGTCCTCCTCCCCCACCTACGGCCCAGGGCCAGGCATCTCGCCCTGGTCCTCGCTTGGTATCTATTGAATGACTATGTGGACTACTGGATCGGGACAAACCCCCTGGCCCCCTACCACTTCCAGGGGATGGGGGTCGTGGCGATTTTCTCGATCTTATCCACCCTCGGTCTCAGCCTGGGACTCTACGGGGCCGCAAGAGTCTATAAAAGGCGCTCCGCAGGGACCAAATAGCCACAAAGCCTTGCCAAAGGGTTTATATCCCCCGGGAAGGAATCTCTTCCCATGCAGCTCAAGCAGCGCTTCGTCCTGGACACCACCGCCCTTACCTCGGTGGAGCACAGGGAAGGGAGCGACTTCCAAACCTCCATGAAGACGATCATGGACCTGATTTCGGAGGCGAGGATGAAACTGAACATCTCCTGCCACATCCCCTTCCCCACGGTCTACGACGAACTCCTTCACTTCATGAGGAGATATAACTGTCCAGAGGAGCTCTTTGTAGAGGTGGATACATGGCTGGTGAAGAAGACCCCGGATCGCTTCGAGGTCAAGATATCGTCGGAGGTCTTCTACGAGTATATCCAGGATATGCGGGAACGCATGAACCGCGGCATGAAGGTGGCAGAGAATGCCGTGTGGCTCTCGGCAAACGAGGCCATCGAGATGGCGAAGCGTGGTGAGGACAAGGAGAAGATAATCAAGGAATCCACAGCAGGTATAATCAAGGACTTCAGGGCAAAATATCGCAACGCCCTCCGCTACGGGACCCTGGACAGCGCCCCGGACCTGGACGTCCTCCTCCTGGCGAAGGAGATGGACGCGGGGGTGGTGGCCAGCGACGAAGGGGTGAAGAAGTGGGCCGCTAAGCTGGGGCTGAGGTATGTGGAGGGGATAACCTTCCCGAAGATGCTGCAGGAGTACCTGCTCCACATGGGGTGACCATGGCTTTCACTAGGCCCAGAGGCACCAGGGACTTCCTGCCCGAGGAGATGGCAAGGAGGAGATATGTGGAGGGGGTGATGAGGGAGGTCTTCGAGAGCTTCGGCTACGGCGAGGTGCAGACGCCCACCTTCGAGAGCTTGGAGTTGATAACCGCCAAGTCGGGAGAGGATATAAGGAGGCACCTATACCACTTCAAGGACAAGGCCGAGAGGGACCTCGCCCTGAGACCAGAGCTGACTGCTCCGGTGATGCGCCTCTATATCAACGAGCTCAAGTTCTCTCCCAAGCCCGTCAAAGTCTACTACATCGGCAACTGCTTCCGGTACGAGGAGCCCCAGTCGGGCAGATACAGGGAGTTCTGGCAGGCGGGGGTGGAGCTGATAGGCCCCCCCCACGAGGAGGCCGAGGCAGAGGCCATAGCCCTGGCGATGGCCACCCTGGAGCGGCTGGGCCTCGAGGGTTTCGAGGTCCACATAGGCCACATAGGCGTCCTGAGGCGGATCCTGGAGGACGGGGGGGTGAGAGAAGAGGACCAGAACCCTGTGATGAACGCCATAGACAAGGGGGAGGAGGCAGCCCTGAAAGGGCTCTTGGAGAAGCTCCAGGTCCCAGAGGAGAGCAGGGGGGTTCTCCTGGCGATCCTGGAGCTGGAGGGCCCCAAGAGGGAAGTCCTGGGGAAGGCGAGGGCCCTGCTGGCGGGGAGGACCGGGGTCCTAGAGGAGCTGGAGAGGTTCGAGAGGGTCCTCTGCGCCCTGGGCTTCTTCGG
>JBBSVP010000059.1:7264-8548 GCA_038046745.1 Candidatus Hydrothermarchaeota archaeon | reverse complement strand
GTACTCACCAGCGCAAGGTCCTGGGAGCCCTCCAACCCCACGGAGTAGAGGGTCACGTCCTTCCCCATCTCTGCCAGGAGCCTGGCGAGGAGGGTGCTGTCTATGCCCCCGGAGAAGAGGAGCCCCACCCTGTCATTCACCCGCTTCTCCAAAGCCCCTCTCAGAGCTGTTTCCAGCTCTTCGAGGGGCTCTTTCACCTCCTTCTCCCAGGAGAGGAAGTCCACTCCCTCTTCGAAGGTCACCCCTTCATCGTTGATGAGGACCACCTCCCAGGGCCTGACAAGCTCCCCTCCGGGCAGCCGGCGGGTGGAGAAGCCCTCCCGGGTGTAGTACATGGGCCTGAGGCCCAGGGGGTCCACTGCCAGGGCCACCCTCCCGTCTCTCTCCAGGGCCATGGCGTACTCCCCGTCGAGGCGCTCCACGGCATGCCTCAAGGCCCTTTCGGGCCTCTCGGCGTGCGCCTCCAGGAGGGCCCTGGGGTCGAGGCTGTTGTATACTCTGCCTTCGAAGGTGAGGAGTCCCATGCCTCGGTGCATAGAGGTGCGCTTCAGACAGTAAAGGGGAGGGGGCCTATGGAGCAGAAAAGCAGAACCTTTCGCTCCATAGGCTAATTTCCCGTCGCCGCTCATACATATAAACCTTTCTTCAAGGCCCCTACAAAAGATTTATATAAGACCGGAAGCCCCTCCTATTTTCAGAAGTAGGAAGTCCATTTCCTATTGCGAGGTGGAAGCATGGTGAGGAAGGATATTGAGACGGTCCTCTCGGAGGCGAACTTCCTCCTGATGGGGCTCCCGGAGGGCATGGACTCGGAGCTCCTGGCTGGGGAAGGGGTGGTAGTGAGGGACGCCGGCGGCGTCCGGGGGCTCACGAATAATTATATAAGGGCAACGGTAGGAAGGAAGCGGGAGAACGAGAGGCTGCTCTCGGCCCTGAGGGCATGCCTAAAAAGGAGGTAGAATCGTGGTGAAGAGCAATCACAGCAGTAAGGCGAAGAGGCAGGCCCTTGAGATCGCCAAGAGGGAGGACGTAAAGTTCATAAGGGCTCAGTTCACGGACATCAACGGGATCCTGAAGTCCACCGCCGTGCCCATCGAGAGGTTCGAGGACGCCCTGGAGGGAGGGATAGGCTTCGACGGCTCCTCCATCGAGGGCTATACCCCTATAAACGAGTCGGACATGATCATGGTCCCCGACCCGAGCACCTTCGCCGACGCGAACGTGCGGGATGCGAGCGGCCAGCCGCTCGCCCCTCCTCGTCCTCAAATCTGCAATCTGAAATCA
>JBBSVP010000059.1:0-7254 GCA_038046745.1 Candidatus Hydrothermarchaeota archaeon | reverse complement strand
GGTGGCCAGGGTGATCTGCGACGTATACTTCCCCAACGGGAAGCGCTTCGATGGCGATCCTCGGTATGTAGCCCAGAGGGGCCTTGAAAAGGCCCGGGAGATGGGTTATGTATACAACTGTGGACCCGAGCTGGAGTTCTTCCTCTTCCAGAAGGAGCAGGACCCCCGCGGGCGCCCCCTCCCCATAGACCACGGCGGCTACTTCGATTTTCATCCATTGGACCTGGCCGAGGACCTGAGGCGGGAGATGATCTTCGCCCTGGAGAACTTCGGCATCACCGTGGAGATGTCCCATCACGAGGTCGCCCCATCTCAGTACGAGGTCGACTTCCGGTTCGGTGATCTCGTGACGACGGCAGATCGGGTGATGACCTACAAGATGGTGGCCAAGACCCTCTCCCACCTGAAAGGGTACATAGCGACCTTCATGCCCAAGCCCCTCTACGGGGAGAACGGCTCGGGGATGCACGTCCACCAGTCCCTCTGGTCCGTCAAGGACAATAAGAACGCCTTCTACGACCCGAAGAAGAAGAGGAAGGACGCCCTATCAAAGGAAGCGCTCCACTTCATCGGGGGCTTATTAGCCCACGCGAAGGCCCTGGCCGCCATCGTCGCCCCCACAGTCAACTCCTACAAGCGTCTGGTCCCTGGATACGAGGCGCCGGTCTACATTTCCTGGGCCCATAAGAACAGGTCGGCCCTGATAAGGGTCCCGGAGTACTTCCCGGGCTCAGAGAAGGCACTGAGGGCCGAGTTCCGCTGCCCGGACCCTTCCTGCAACCCCTACCTGGCATTCGCCTGTATGTGCGCCGCGGGCCTCGACGGCATAGAGGAGGAGATTGATCCCCCGGCGCCCGTGGAGGAGAACATCTTCCACATGACAAAGGAGGAGAAGGAGGCGAGGTGCATAGACTCCCTCCCGGCTACCCTGGCCGATGCCCTGGGGCACCTCAAGAAGGACAAGGTCCTCCAGGAGGCCCTGGGGAAGCACGTCTACGAGAACTTTTTGAAGGTCAAGTACGCGGAGTGGGACGAGTACAGGATCTGGGTCTCGGAGTGGGAGATCGAGCGATACCTGAAGTACGTATAAATATGCCGGAGTTCGAGAGCGAGCGCAAGGTAACGGAGATCCTGAAGGTCCTGAGCGAGTCCGAGAGGCCGGTGGGTGCCAGGATCATCGCCAAGGAGCTTGAGAAGGCAGGGATTTTCATCGGGGAGAGGGCGGTGAGGTACTACCTCCGGGTCCTGGACGAGCGGGGCCTGACAGAGAACCACGGGTACCATGGTCGGACAATAACCCCCAGAGGGCTGGAGGAGCTGGAGAACGCCATAGTCTACGACAGGGTGGGCTTCGTCATCTCCAAGATCGAGAACCTCACCTACGGGACCACATTCGACCCCGTCCGGATGGAAGGGGGGATTATCGTCAACATGAGCTATATCCCCCAGGAGAGGTTCCAGGAGGCACTGAAGGTGGTCAGAGAGGTCTTCAAGGCCGGCTACATGGTCAGCCCTCACATCAAGGTCTTGGAGGAGGGAGAGATGGAGGCCTTCCCGGTGCCGAATGGGAAGGTGGGCCTGGCCACCACCTGCAGCATCACCATCGACGGCGTCCTCCTAAAGGCGGGGATACCATCGGACCCCAGGTACGGGGGCATCGCCCAGGTGAGGGGGCACCGCCTCACCAGGTTCACGGACCTAATCGCCTACGAGGGATCCTCCTTGGATCCGTTGGAGATCTTCCTGGCCAGAGGGATGACCTCCGTCATGGGGGCGGTGAAGACCGGCTCCGGCAAGGTCCTGGCTAACTTCCGGGAGGTCCCGGCGGCTGCCAAGCCCAAGGTCCTGGAAGTTCTGCAGAACCTGAAGAAGGAGGGCTTCGGGAGGACCCTGATGGTGGGAGAGGTGAACAGGCCCCTCCTCTCGGTACCCGTGGGGAAGGGGCGCTTCGGGATAGCCATCCCAGGGGGCATGAACGCCCTGGCGGCGGTGGAGGAGATGGGAATCCCTACGGAGACGAAGGCCATAACTACCATCATGGACATCCGGGAGATGGAGAGGCTGGTCTAGCGGGTTCTGTTGATTCGAGGCGTACCCTATAGTTTGTCAAGCTCGGAGAATACTTCTTGATAAGTCCTGGGCTTTCCGTCCTTGAACACGTCCCTCGGACAGTAGCGCATCGAGAAAACGGCCATCTGTTCGAGTATGGGTTTCATCGCTCTTCCCTTTTCGGTAAGATGGTATTCGATCCTGACTGGGCTCTCAACGTAGACCTTCCGCTGTATCAACCCGTCCTTTTCCATCTCCTTCAGCCTTGCAGAGAGCGTCTTCGGGTTTATCCCTTCAATTGAATCGAGGAACTGGTTGAACCTCGTCTGGTTAAAGTAGAGCATGTTGCGCAGTATCGCCACGCCGAACTTCTTCCCGGCGATCCTGAATGTATTGACGATGGGGCAGCGCTTTACAACTTCTGGGACCCCTCTCGGTCTTTGCTCCAACTTACGGTCACCTCACCTGCTTACTGTTTTGGGACTTACTAATTTATATACTTTCCTTTGTATATCAGATATAACTAGGTAAGGTGATACCGGATAAATGACCGAGGCAAAGAACTTGGACAAGGACGCGAGGCCTTGCCTGATCTCTTGCGGCATTCTGAGGAAAGAGATCGAGAAGCTCGTTGAAGAGGGTTCTTTAGATGTCGATCCGTACTTCCTCGATGAGGGCCTTCATAGCGATTACAATCGTTTGGAGAGGGCTTTGACGGGGGCCCTCGAAAAGCATCACAAAGACCTGGGGGGGGTCGTTGTAGTCTATGGCGACCTATGCCTTGGGTTCAATAATGAGATGAGGGGGTTGATGGGCAGGTATGGTGTCGTTAAGGTCGACGCCCTGAACTGCATCGACTGCCTGCTCGGCGGGAGAGGTAAACTCCTGGAGGTTGATCCCAAGCACGAATACCTCTTTCTGAATCCTGCATGGATCAAGTTTTCAGACAGGCTGAAAATGGGTAGCAGAGAGGAGGCTAGGAGGCTGTTCAGCGCACTTAGAGGGATCGTTCTTTTGGACTCTCTTGGAGATTTAAACGACTATAGAGAAAGAATAGACGATCTCAGTGATTACACAGGCCTCCCAATCCTGGAAAGAAAAGAAGTCGGCCTCGGCGGTCTTAAAGGCGTGCTTATAGAAGCGATAAATAGGCTCGACTGAAGGAAGTGTTTGTGGAATGGACAGCGCAAGAAAAAAGGAAGTCTTGGAGAAGGTGAAAGCCCAGATAATGAACGTTGGAGGGATCGTAGGGGCTGTTGAGTTGAACAAGGAGCAGCGTGGAACCGTGGCGCGCTTAGAAGAGAAGGCCATGGGGAACGTTCTAGGCGGCATGGGCCGCGGTATCAACGAAGGCGTTACGGAGTCCCTTTCTCGTGAGATTACCATGGTCCTTTTCACGGATACTCACTTCGATATTCCAAGAGACGAGAAAGCAATGGAGCTGATCAACAGAGGTGAGATCGTGGGGAAAGCTATAACGGACTTGGGCGCTATTGAGCGGTACAAAAGAGACGATGGATACGTTGTTCTCAGCGATTTTCTCGTGATAAAGAGAGACGCAAAGATCGATTCCGGCTCGTTTGCTAGGGGTGATAGCTACTTCCTGTTCAACGGGACCCACATTGCGCACTTTTCAAATATTCCAGAAATAACGGACCACGTTGTATCTCTCCCATCGCCCCCGGTCTTTGATTTTTTAAAGGAGGAATTTAAGGATATCATGGACCGGGACAACCCACAACTTGGAGGAATCATCGTGGGGTTCAATCTGCAAGAATAACCAAGTAAGGAGGTATAGAAATGGCCAAGATGCCCAAAATGGTGATGGACCTGTTCAACGACCCCCACTCTTACAAGGCATTAGCGACGAGCACCAGGGACGGCGTGCCCAACGTCTCCCCCAAGCACAGCATCGTCGCCCTAGATGAAGAGACCCTCGCCTTCGCCGACATCTTCGGGAGCAAGACCAACAGGAACCTGGAGGAGAACATGCGAGTGGCCGCCGTGGCATGGAAGATGCCACCTGTCGGCTACCAAGTGAAGGGGCTCTTCGAGGGATTCAAAACCTCCGGGCCTGCCTTCGAGAACCTCTCCAAGAGGATAAAGGAGGCAATAAACCTCGACATCAATGCGGTGGGGTTCATCAGGGTGGAGGAGGTCTACTCCGTAGCACCCCCAGACGCCGGGAAGAAGATCGACTGAGGTCTTCCAATTTTAATTCACTGCCAGCAGCCTGCGATGGAGTCCGGTTTTCTGGTCCATAACCATTAAGTTAATGGCACCCTGCTCTAGTGAGGTTTTTATAGGCCATCAGCCAGGTATCTCCATGGAGGACGTGAAGCCCAGGGTCCTGCGATGGCTGGAGGAGCTGAAGCTCGCCTCCGAGAAGGTCGAGAACCCGAAGGCCGATCTCCATCTGTTGGTCGAGTTCCCCAGGGAGACAGGGCAGAAGCTGGACTTCATCTTCCCCCGGGAGGAGGACCTCCTCCTCATCGGGTGTGCCATCCCTATCCCAGAGGAGCACCAGGCCCTCATGGAGAAGCTCAAGCCCAGGGAGCGGGAGGTCATCATCTGGGACTTCCGTTACTCCTTCAGCTTCATGCCCGTGGGCTTCAACCTCTACCACCCGGAGGGCATCCTGAAGAGGTTCACAGTCAGCACCGGCATATACGCCGATGGGCTGACCAAGGACGCCTTCGTCAGGGCCCTGACCGAGATCCACAAGACCAAGATCCTGGGCATATGGCTGATGGAGCGCCGCTTCGGGTACACACCCCCGACGGGCGCTGACAAGACGCCGTCGACGGATATGTACGTCTAGATTATTCCAATTTGGGTACTTTCGCCAATCGGGAAAGAAGCCAAGCATAACTATTTTTAAAGTCCAATACTTCGGTCTCTGTTATCGGCTTTGTGTGACCTTCAACTCGTCTAGCTCTATTAATTGTGTCCATATTCATTTTAAATCGAATTTCTTGATTATCAAATAGCGATTGAAATACAGACCAATTCGCTAGGATAATATTTTTCAAATCTAGAGTGTAAAGTTCATTGATCACATCTTGAGGGCGTCTTCCAACAAAAAGTTCGGAAGGCGATTTGCGGTCTTCCCTTGAAGCGACCCCTTTGAGCATAGCCTCTGCCATTTTGTGGGGGTCCCAGTTAGACAGCATTCCCAAGTACATAACAATTGTCCTGCGTAGCTTTATCTCAATTTCGCATCTCTTCTCGAAGAGTTGTCCTAGCACGGCTAAATCAGGTATCTCGGGTAGTAATTCAGGTGGCAAATCGCCTCGAGTGAATGGCGATATTTCTAACTTATACTCTTCACCGCGTTCGTTGAGGAAATTCTTGAGATCTGCGATTGCAAACTCCCCAGAGTTATCAGACTTCAAAATTCCGTAGTGTCCGAATCGTAACATGGCTTCTGGTTGGCGGCGTAGATATTCTTGAAAAGATTGATGGCCATTCTGCGCGAGTACTTGAAGAAGCTTGTATTCTTCGGGATACCACCAAACAAGCGAGAGCAGAATATCTTTAATAGGCTGTGTTATTCGTGCCTTGATTTCTGGTGAGCGTTGTTTGAAGTCCTCAATTGCGACATTAGATAATGATTCAGGGTTATGCGTATCTTTTGATTTCCAAACTTCGCTGCAAGCAATCCTTATGAGAAATGGATGACCTCCATATTGTTCCTGAAGGTATCCATAAACAGTTTCATCGAATTTTAACCCGGAATATCTCCCGATAGACCGAGCCATCTCACGAACCGCTACAGTTGTAAAAGGTTCCAGATAGTTTGGCACAGCAAGTTGGAATATTGGATTAGATAGACCACCAAATTGCGTATTCTCGACACAAGCAGGATTAACGCCGGCTACTATGAAGACCAGCTTCCCCTGCGTCTCCTGATGCGTTGAACGTATAGTCTGCCAAAAGGGAGTGAAGTCTCCCCCCCAATGTTTGCCCAAAGCTCCACCGAGCTTTGGCGTGATATACTCTATTTCATCCAACATCAAGATGATCTGATGAAAGGATCCCTCTTCGACTATTCTTTGTACATCCAACGAAAACTTCGGTCCAGCTGTTATCTGATCATAGTGTTCATCAAATATAATTTGCCGGCGGTGATGCCGCCGAAAAGCATCTGCCAATCGTGCACGAAGATTCTCAAGGGCTTGCCACCATCGACCAGAGTGCATACCTGGGTTGGAGCAATCAACATAAGCAACAAGTATGGGACGTTCTTCAACTCGGCGTTGAAGAGCACGAAGTACGGAAGTTTTACCAGTTTTTCTTAGCCCGAAGAGGCCGGAGTTTTCGTGTCGAGCAGTAGCCCGGATAAGTAGCGATTGTACTAATTCGTCTCTGCCAAAGAAATACTTATCCGAAGTAATAGGTGAGGACATCCCGAAGAGATCGAATTCGCCAATGTATTTAGCGATCCTTGAGCGGATGAAAAAATTGCCTTTTTTCGGATCCATTAGCTCCCGCACGTGGATAGGCACTATGATTCGAGTTAAATCGTTCTTAACTAATGCAGCTGTCGCTTCTAGGTTTCCATTATGAATTAAAAGGTATAGAACCCTATCTACCCGGTGCTTAAAATCTGGAGACCTCGTAATATTCTCGATAGCGGTCAAGACACGGGCATCTGTTTTGTAGTGGGGTGAATAGATGACCAGTACTTCGTTTTGGAGACCGAAGCGCTCTTTTGCATGAGTCTTTGGATCAGCTAGCCAGAATGAGAGTTCCCCCCGTCGCCCATGTTGCGCGGCAAAGCTAATATCAAAAGCTTCATCTAGACACAATGCGTACGTTTTTTCTTCTTCGTGGTTGCTAAAATGAACACTGTCTACTTCTGGCCGGATTCCCATTTATGTTCTCCGTTCCCCTATTTCGCCAATGATATTGTGGACGGTATATAAACTGCGTTCTGTCGAAATTCATAGACGTTTGGCCACATTAATCTTTCGGCTCTTTATTATCCTTATAATCCCAGCCATCATTTGCTTTTGATAGCGATTTTATCCGCTGTTGGCAGCACCGTAGAAAAGTATAAAACGTATAGAGGCCAAAGTTGGGGCGGGTGATGGCATGCGACGCATGAAGCTCATGATACCGGGGCCAGTGGAGCTCTCCCCGGAGGTCCTCTTGGCGATGGCACGGCCTGTGATGGGGCACAGGACGCCGGACTTCGAAGCG
>JBBSVP010000058.1:0-4052 GCA_038046745.1 Candidatus Hydrothermarchaeota archaeon | reverse complement strand
CGAGGTGATGAAGAGGTCGGCGCCCATCCCCGCGCTCAGGGCCGTCATGAGGGAAGCGGATATAAAGGCAAGGCTGGTGGATGCCGAGAATAGATCGAGGGACACGGTCCTCCTGGGCCTCTACTCAGATCCGGTCCAGGCCAGCACCTACCTCGACCTGAGGAATGTGACGATAATGGGGGGGAAGGTAAAGGTTGGGGGGATAGGGGAGATGGAGACCAAGGAGACGGCCTTCATCGCTCTGGTGGAGGAAAGGGGAAGGACGGTCATCGTCATCCTCTCAGGAAGCGCCGAGGGGGTTGAGAAGGCGGTAGAGGCCCTGGATTCCGGGAAGGTGGAAGAGAACCTCCTGACCGACTCCATGGGGCTCGTGACTGTAAAGGAGGCGGAGAAGAAGCCTCCGAAGAACGCCACCGTTCAGAAGTAATCGTTCAGGTGGAGTTTCGAGACGTCCTCTAACCGCTCCTTGGTGGTATAGACCCCCAGACCCCACTGGCTCAGCTGGGCCTCCCTCAGGATCTTCACCAGGGGAGAGGCCTCCTCGATATCAACCAAGCCCCCTTCCCTGAGGATCAGGGCCTCCATCTCCTCGTACTCCGGGAGAGAGGGTATATCCACCAGGACGTACCCCGGCTCCAGGCCCACGTCCGAGGCCATGCGGTCCTCCATGGCCCGCCACCGCTTCACGTCCTCCCTCAGGCCTATCACGTCCTCCCTCAGCTCTTCGCCCAGGGAGGGCCAGTCCTGGCCCAAGGCCTTCTTGAAGAGCCTCCTATCGTCGAACCTGGCGCCTATCTCCCCCACGTAGCCGTCTGCGGCCCTGAAGATGTTCTGGAGGTCGTAGTCGTCCATCTCGCAGAGGGCCTTGTAGTCCAGGCGGCCTTCCCATATGGCCTTCTCGGTGGCCCTCAGGAACATGACATCAGCTATCCTGCTCGTGTGGTGGAGGTAGACCGTAGGGGTCATGAGGAACCTCGCCACCAGGAGACCCTCCACGGCCCTCAGCCCCCGCTCCCCCACCGCCAGGGTGCTGCCCGAGACCTCCAGGGTGTTTATGATCCTGTCCAGGTCTATGATCCCGTAGGCAACCCCCGTGTGATGGGAGTCCCTCACCAGATAGTCCATCCTGTCCACGTCGAACTCGCCGTTCACCACCTTCCCCAGGTACCCCTCCCCGCCGGCGATGATCCTCCCGACCTTAAGGGGGTCGGCCCCGGCAGCCTCCAGGATGCCTGCCAGGCGTGGGGTGTTCAGCATCCCCTCCGCCACCTCCTCGTGGGAGAGGCCCAGGTAGCGCCCCAGGAGCTCCTCGGAGGTGTGGGAGAGCGGGCCATGGCCCATGTCGTGGAGGAGGGCCGCCAGCCTCACGTCCCGCCGCTCCCCCTCCTCCAGGCCCAACCTATCGGCTATCCTCCCGGCCAGGTGGAGGGCCCCCAGAGAGTGTTCGAAGCGCGTATGATTGGCGCTGGGGTAGACCATGAAGGCCATGCCCAGCTGTTTTATCCTCCTGAGCCTCTGGAACTCCGGGGTGTCTATGGCCTCGAACTCTCTCTCGGTGATGAAGATGTCCCCGTGGATGGGGTCCCTTATGAACTTCCTCGCGGGCATTACTCCCCCGCCAGGGGGATGGTGAAGGTAAATGTGGAGCCTCTCCCTACCTCGCTCTCGCCCCTTATCTGGCCTCTCTGGAGCTCCACGAGCTTCTTCGCTATGGCGAGGCCCAGGCCTGTCCCGGGGTACCTCCTGTCCAGGCCCCCTTCCACCTGGTAGAACCTATCGAAGATCTTCCCCAAGCTCTCTTTTGGTATCCCGATCCCCGTGTCCGTCACCCTCACCTCAGCCAGGCCGGAGTTCGCCGAGGCCTCTACCACCACCTCGCCTCCTTCCTTATTAAATTTGATCCCGTTGTGGAGGAGGTTGATGAGGACATGCCTGAGGGCTTCTTCATCGGCCATTACCGTTATGGGGCGCTGGATGGGATTGGCCCTCAGTTGGACGGCCTGCGACTTCGCCAGGAGGCTTATATCGTATACAGCCCTCTCGATGGCGTGGCCCAGCTCTAGAGGGACGGGATGGAGGCGGTAGGCCCCCTTCTCCATCTTGGAGACGTTGAGGAGGTCGTCCAGCAGACGCTCCAACCTCACAATGCCTTCCATGCCGGTGGAGAGGAACCTGGACCGCTCCTCAGCCGCGGACTCCTCCATGGCCAGCTCCAGGGAGGCCTTGGTTATGGTCACCGGTGTCTTGAGTTCGTGAGTGATGTTGTTGATGAACTCCTCCTTCATCCGATCCAGCTCCTTCAGCTCCTCATAGGCCTTCCGGAGCTCCCTCGTCCGCTCGTCCACCTTCTCTTCCAGGCGCTTGGCGTACTCTCCCAGCTCCTCTTCGAGCCGCACCTTCTCGGTTATATACTCCACGGTGGCGACGGCACCCGCGATGAGCCCCGCCATATCCCTGAGGGGCTGGACCTTGATGTTACAGATGACCTCCTTGGCCCCTGGGCCGCTGTACCGGACCCCCTCGAAGTCCACCACCTGGCCCTTTTCCACCACCGGGGATAGAGACCCCCTCCAGCTCACGGACTCCATACCCCCGAAAGCGCGCTTGAAGTCCTTTCCCTCTATCCCCTCCTCGGGTAGGGCCATATTAGCCCTGGCCGCCGGGTTGGCATGGACGATCCGCCCCTCCCGATCCATGACCACGATGCCATCGGTGAGGCTCTCCAATATGTTCCGGAAGCTCGTGGTCAGGGACTCGAACCTGAAGGTGACCCTGTGGGTGGAGATGGCGTAGGCGAAGAGGAGGCTCATGGCCAGAGAATTTATGTTGAATGCTGGAGGAACCATGCCGGCGAGGTGGAGGAGCAAGATGAGGGGATTACCTAATACAGGGAAGGCCATACCCCCCAGGAGGAGCTTCAGTTGGGCCCTCCTCTCGTCCGGCCCCCGGAGGTAGGCCTTGAGGAGGAGGCCCAGGCCCAGGAAGGGGTATGCCACTAGGTACTCCACCCCCAGGGGCATGAGAGGGCCGAAGGCCGGGAGGAAGTGGCTGGGGTCCTGGGAGGGGCCCGTTACGAGGAGGTCCGTCGAGAGGATCAACATGGCCAGAGGCACTGCCGGGAGGTGGATCAGGGCCTTCAGGTAGGTCCGCTTCAGCCCCCCAGGAACTATGTAGGCTATGTGGACGAGGAGGCTTATGATGAAGATGACCGAGACGCCTAAGAGCCGCGTCAGGAAGTCGGAGGCTTCTGGAAGGGCGCCGTACTGGAGGGCCGCCTCTATGAAGCTCGCAAGGGCTATGAGGGCGCTCCATAGGGAGAAGACCCTGTTCATCTCCCCCCGCCAGTCCATTCTAAGGACCAATAAGCTCAGGGCAAGGGAGAGGCTCCCAGCCAGGAGAGATATGACGGCGTGAGCGCTACCGATCATCGCGCTACATCAGGTAACCTTTTCTGTGGAGGAGCTCAGCCTTCACCTTACTCATCCGCTCGTCCATCCGCTCGGCCTCCTCTTTGGAGCGCCGGTCTATGGCCTCCACCCGGCGGTCCACCAAGTGGAGCCTTATGGAGAGGAGGAAGTTGAAGCACAGACTCAGTAAGAGGAGAGAGTATATCCCGGTCAGGGCAAAGTTGAACAGGTCTTCAGGCATTGCACCCTCCCGACAGCGTCACTTCACCGATGTCTCTAGGAGCTCTACCCGTTCCTTCAGGATTGCCACCCTCTTCTCCACGCTCCCCTCGTAGGAAACGAGCTTGTTCTGGAGCTGCTTCACCCTCATGGCCAGGAGGAAGCTGAAGGTCAGGCTGAGTATGAGGAGCGAGTATATACCGCTTATAGAGAGGCTGGTTAGATCTTCCATGGTTATCACAATAATAATCGGCCGGACATTAATATAAAGGTTGCCTTTCATTCAGTCGCTCGTAAAGGAACTACGTGGACCACGCACTCCCTCCTCCTGGGGCCGTCGAACTCCGCGAAGAAGATCCTCTGCCACTGCCCCAGCTGGAGCCTGGACCCAGATACGGGGACGAACTTCCCGGGGCCCAGCAGGAC